>JANPGL010000674.1:0-5507 GCA_031423915.1 Actinomycetes bacterium
CGGATCTCGGCCTTGTCGATCTTGGCCATCTCCAGCGCGAAGCCCATGTTCTGGCGCACCGTCATGTGCGGGTACAGGGCGTAGCTCTGGAACACCATGGCCACGTCACGCGCCCCGGGCGGCAGGTCGTTCACCCGGCGCTCGCCGATCTCGAGGTCGCCGTCGGAGATCTCCTCCAACCCGGCGATCATGCGGAGCGCCGTCGACTTCCCACAGCCCGAGGGACCGACGAGCACCATGAACTCGCCGTCCTCGATGCCCAGGTTGAGGTCCGACACGGCGACGGTGCCGTCGTCGAACTGCTTGCGCACGTTGCTGAAGGTCACGGCGGCCATGACGCCGAGCGTAGTGCGGCCCGACAGGCGCCCAGCGCAGCAGGCGCGTAGCGTTCGGGCGTGCCGTCCTACGTGCCCCGCCTCGCCGTCGATGTGCTCTGCGTGCTCGTGTTCGTCGTGCTGGGTCGCCGCAACCACGACGAGGGCACCGCGGCGGCGGGCGTGGTGGAGACGGCCGCCCCGTTCCTGATCGGGCTGGCGGCGGGATGGGCGTCCGGTCTGGCCCGCTCGAAGGCGGCCGGCAGCCTCCGCTTCGGGCTCTGGGTGTGGGCCTGCACACTCGTGGTGGGCATGCTGCTGCGTCGGTTCGCCTTCGACCGGGGCACCGCAACGTCGTTCATCGTGGTCGCCACCGTGTTCCTCGGCCTGTTCCTGGTCGGGTCACGTCTCGTGACCTCCCGGATCGTGCCTTGGGGACGCCGACGGGTCGCCGACTAACGTTTCCGCGGTGAGCGAGAGCGTCAACCCCATGGAAGCCAAGCTGGCCGAGCTGGCCGAACGCCAGCACCAGGCCCATCACGCCGGGTCGGAGCGCGCCGTCGAGCGCCAGCACGCCAAGGGCAAGCTGCTGGCCCGGGAGCGCATCGAAGCGCTCCTCGACCCGGGGTCGTTCAACGAGCTCGACATGCTGGCCCGCCACCGGGCCCACGCCGCCGGGTTGGAGGAGCGCCCCTACACCGACGGTGTGATCACCGGCTGGGGCACCATCGACGGCCGCAAGGTGTTCGTGTTCAGCCAGGACTTCACGGTCTTCGGCGGGGCGCTGGGCGAGGTCTTCGCCGAGAAGATCCACAAGGTCATGGACATGGCGCTCAAGGTCGGCGCCCCGGTCATCGGACTCAACGACGGCGCCGGCGCCCGCATCCAGGAAGGCGTGGTGTCGCTGGCCAGCTACGGCGGCATCTTCCACCGCAACGTGCTGTCGTCGGGCGTGGTACCGCAGATCTCGGTGATCCTCGGGCCGTGCGCCGGCGGTGCCGTGTACAGCCCGGCCATGACCGACTTCATCTTCATGGTCCGCGAGAGCTCGCACATGTTCATCACCGGCCCCGACGTCGTGAAGACCGTGACGGGCGAAGAGGTGACGCTCGAGGAGCTGGGTGGCGCCATGAGCCACGCGTCCAAGTCGGGCGTGGCCAACTTCGTGTCGGCCGACGAGAAGGCCTGCCTGGAAGACGTTCGCTTCCTGCTGTCGTTCCTGCCGTCGAACAACATGGAGACCGCACCTCACCTCGACGCGACCGACGATCCCGACCGTGAGTGCGCCATGCTGCGCGACATCCTGCCGCCGTCGCCCAACCAGCCGTACGACATGAAGAAGGTGATCCGCGAGGTCGTCGACGAGGGCGAGTTCTTCGAGTACCACCAGCACTGGGCCAAGAACATCGTGTGCGGCTTCGCCCGCGTGAACGGCGAGGCCGTCGGCGTCGTCGGCAACCAGCCGATGGTGCTGGCCGGCGTGCTCGACATCGAATCGGCCGAGAAGGCCTCCCGCTTCGTGCGCACCTGCGACGCCTTCAACATCCCGCTGCTCACGTTCGTCGACGTGCCGGGCTTCCTCCCCGGCGTCGACCAGGAGTACGGCGGCATCATCCGCCACGGCGCCAAGCTGCTCTACGCCTACTGCGAGGCCACCGTGCCCCGCATCTCGATCATCACCCGCAAGGCCTACGGCGGCGCGTACGTGGTCATGGACTCCAAGTCGATCGGGTCCGACCTGTCGTACGCCTGGCCGACGGCAGAGCTGGCCGTGATGGGCCCGCAGGGCGCCGTCGAGATCGTGTACCGCCGCGAGATCCAGCAGGCCGCCGATCCGGTGGGCCGTCGCGCCGAGCTCGTCACCGAGTACACCGAGAAGTACGCCAACCCGTACGTGGCCGCCGAGCGCGGTTTCGTGGACGACGTGATCGACCCGGCCGAGACGCGCCGCAAGATCGTGGCCGGCCTGGCCATGCTGCGCACCAAGCGCGAGGACCTGCCCAAGCGCAAGCACGGGAACGTGCCGCTGTGAGCCTGCTGCCGCCGCCCGATCCCGCGTCGATGGTCCACGACCGCTTCGCCGCGGGCGTCTCGGTGGCCCGGGTGGCCGTGAGCGGCGAGGCCACGGCCGAGGAGACCGCCGCGATCATGGCTGCGCTCGAGCACCTGTGGCCCCGGCCGGTGCTGGTGACGTCGGAGACGACCCCCGAGACGGCGGCGTGGCGGTTCAGCGGCCGCTGGTGGAGCCGCCCGTCGGTCACCCGCCGCGACCGCCCGTGGGTGCGCTGAGGTACCGAACCCGCGACCTGTCGACGGCGCCGAGCAGCCGGTGACCTTCACGGTGCTGCCCGCCGTCGACGTGGCCGACGGTCGGGCCGTCCGGCTCGTCCGGGGCGCCGCCGGCACCGAGACCGGCCACGGTGCCCCGCTCGAGGCGGCGCTCGCCTGGCAGGCCGATGGCGCCAGGTGGATCCACCTGGTCGACGTCGACGCCGCGTTCGGCCGCGGATCGAACGCCGAGTTGCTGGCCGCCGTGATCGGGGAGCTGGACGTCGCCGTGGAGTTGTCGGGCGGCATCCACGACGACGCCTCGCTGACGTGGGCGCTGTCGACCGATTGTGCGCGGGTCGTCCTCGGCACGGCCGCACTGGAGGATCCGGCCTGGTGCGCCCGGGTGATCGCCACCCATGGCGAGCGGATCGCGGTCGCCCTCGACGTACGCATCGTCGAGAGCCCGAGTGGCTCGCTGCAGCACCGCCTCGCCCCCCGTGGCGGGGGCCGTGACGGCGGTGACCTGTGGGAGACCCTCGACCGGCTGGATCGGATCGGCTGCGCCCGCTTCGTGGTCACCGACGTGGGGCGTGACGGCACGTTGCAGGGGCCGAACGTCGACCTCTACCGAGCGGTCGCCCGCGCCACCGCCACCCCGGTGATCGCCTCCGGCGGAATCGCCACGATCGCCGACCTGATGGCCCTCGCCCAGGTGGCGTCGGCCGGCCACGGCCTGGAGGGGTCGATCGTCGGCGGCGCGCTCTACGCCGGCCGCTTCACGCTGACCGAGGCGCTGGAGGCCGTGCGACGCACGACGTGAGCCGACACGCGGTCAGCTCCCGGCGGCCAGGTCTGCCTCCACGGCGGCCAGGCGCGACTGGGCGTCCGACAGCGCGTGGCGCGCCCGTTCGACCTCCGCTTCGGCGAGTCGGCGGGCGTCGTCGGCCTCGGAGACCGCAGCCCGGCACGTCTCGACGAGACTCGCCAGCCGGTTGCGCTCGGCGATGAGACCCAGCCGGCGCGCTTCGTCGTCGGGGTCGGCCGGCGCCACGATCGCCAGCGCACCTCGGCGCCCGCGGACCGGCGCCGGCCGTGGGCGCTCGGGCGGATCGGGTGCACCGGCGAACGGGTCGACCTCCGGCGGGGGCGCCGAACCCAGCAGGCCGGCCACCACCTGATCGGCGGCCCCGAGCGACATCGCCTGCAGGGCGTTGGCTATGTCGAGGCGCTTGGCGTCGCCGCCGGCCGCCCGGACCGCGCCGTCAGCCAACGCTGCGGTCGCCGACCGCAGCGCAGCGAGTGCCACCCTCAGTTCGTCGGCGCTGGCACCGCCGATGGCGGCACCCTGCGCCCGCTGCGCCCGGTCGAGCGCGGCGCGCCACGCCACCGCCACCGCCGGGTCGGTGCGTGCGGCCCGATTGATGGCGCTGTCGATCGCCGAGGGTCGGCGTAGTGCGGCGACCACCGTGGCGTCGTCCTTGCGGCCCGCCTTCCGCCACGCCTTCGCCAGCGCGTTGCGTTCGGCGACGAACGCGCTCGGGTCCAGCCCGTAGAGCCGGGTGATCTCGTCGGCCACGGTCGACTCGGACGGCACGGGCTCATTCTGCCGCGCCGTGGGGCCGCTGGGTCGCTCACATGCCGCGGGAGGATGCCTCGAACGCGGCCACGTCGTCGGCGTCGCCCTGCAGGATGACGCGGGTCAGCCCGGTCGGGCGCCCGAAGGCGACGAGCACGATCTCCGACGGCAGCCCGACCACGATCACCCCGTCCGGACCGCGATGGGCGACGACGTCTTCGCGGCCCGCGGCACGCAGCGTCACGCCCACCGGCGAGGAGCGGAACAGGATCCGACCCATCAGCTTCAGGCCGCTCCAGAGCGCGTCGTCCCGGACGTCGTCCTCGGGTCGCGGGGCCCAGTCGGGTTGCGCCCGGCGGATGTCCTCGTGGTGCACGAAGAACTCGAAGAGGTTGGCGCGGTCCCCGATGACCGGGATGGCCCACGGCATCGCCCACACGGGCGGCCCGTGACGGAACGTCGCCACCATGTCCGAGAACGGCTGGGACGCCACCTCGGCCATCACCCGCTCGGTCCGCTTGGCCAGGGCCGGGACCAGGATCCCCAACGAGGCGTCCGGTCGCCGCTCGCGCACGAGCAGGTGGGCCAGCAGGTCGCGGGTCGTCCAGGTGCCGCAGAGCGTCGGCCGGTCGGGGCCGAGGACGTCCAGCAGGTCACACATGGAACGACGCTCGTCGGTGGTCACGGTCATGCGCGGACCGTACCCAGCGGGCCGGCCGGGCAGTCTCCTTTCTTCAGGCGCGCGCGCCGACCGACGGGAGTGCCGGCGTGGGGCAGCATGAACCCATGGGCATCGATCCGGGCACGTCGCCGAACCGCTTCCAGGGGCACGTCGCCCACCTCGCTCGCGACGGCTCGATGGCCGTCGCCGTCGCATCGCCCGGTCCGCCGCGTCGCATCGACGGGTACACGATCGGCGCCGTCCCCGACGTCGACGGTCCCGGGCCCCACCTCGGCGAGGTTCACCCCGACGGCGACGAGTTCCTCTACGTGGTGAGCGGCACCCTGGAGCTCGTCCTCGACGACGGCGACGAGCACACCGTCGGCACCGAGACGACGGTCGTGCTCGGCCCCGGCGACGCGTACGTGGTGCCCCGCGGCGTGTGGCACCGGCTCGAAGCACGCGAGCCCAGCTACCTGATCCACGTCACCCCCGGCCCGAACGGCGGCTACCGCCCGCGCCCAGCCGTCGACGGCTGATCACCCGACAGCGACCGGGCGAGCGCGTCGAGGGCCACGGCGATGGGGTCGTCGGCGACGGTGGGGCGGGCGACGATGCGCGCGGCCTCGGGGTCGTCGACGTGGGCGAGCCACACCCTTCCGGCAGCGATCAGCCGCTCGTCGTC
>JANPGL010000675.1:0-1597 GCA_031423915.1 Actinomycetes bacterium
GTCGCCGGGCCTGAGCCGGGTCCTACCCATCGGCGTCGGGGCAGGTCGGGCCGGTAACCTGGACGGACCATGCCGTCGACGCCCCCGACCCCCCGCACGGCGCACGAACTGCGCCAGGCCTTCGTCTCGTTCTTCGCCGACCGCAAGCACAGCGAGGTCGCATCGGCCAGCCTGATCCCGCACGACCCCACCGTGCTGTTCACGGTGGCCGGCATGGTGCCCTTCAAGCCGTACTTCACGGGCGACGAGGCGGCGCCGTACAAGCGGGCCGTCTCGGTGCAGAAGTGCGCCCGGGCCGGCGGCAAGCACAACGACCTCGACGACGTCGGCCGCACCAAGCGGCACCTCGTGTTCTTCGAGATGCTCGGCAACTTCAGCTTCGGCGACTACTTCAAGGCCGACGCCATCCCGTGGAGCTGGGAGCTCGTCACCGAGGTGTTCGGGCTCGACGGCGACCGCATCTGGATCACCGTCCACCACTCCGACGACGAGGCCGAACAGATCTGGCACGACGTCGTGGGCGTGCCCATGGACCGCATCCAGCGCCTCGGCGACAAGGACAACTTCTGGCAGATGGGCGACACCGGCCCGTGTGGCCCGTGCTCGGAGCTGCACATCGACCGCGGTCCGGCGTTCGGGCCCGACGGCGGCCCCCTCAACGACCCGCACGGCGACCGGTTCATGGAGTTCTGGAACCTGGTCTTCATGCAGTTCAACCAGGCGACCGACGGGACGCGCACGCCGCTGCCGAGGCCCTCGATCGACACGGGCGCCGGCCTCGAGCGCATCCTCACCCTGATCCAGGGTGTCGACGCCGTGTGGGAGACCGACCTGATGGTGCCGTTGATCGACGCGGCCGCGTCGGCCACCGGCAAGATCTACCGCGCCGGCGACTACGAGGATCGGGCCAGCTTCAGCCTGCGCGTCCTGGCCGAGCACGCCCGCTCGTCCGCCATGTTGGTGGCCGACGGCGTGTTCCCGTCGAACGAGGCGCGCGGCTACGTGCTGCGCCGCATCATCCGGCGCGCCGTGCGCCACGCCTACCTGTTGGGTGCCGAGAAGCTCGTGATGCCGAACCTGGTCGACACCGCCATCGACGTGATGGCGCCCGCGTACCCGGCGCTCGGCCAGAGCCGGGACATGGTGATGGACATCATCACCCGCGAAGAGGAGCAGTTCCGGCGCACGCTGCGCCACGGGCTGACCATCCTCGACGACGAGCTGACCGGCGGGGCCACCGTGCTGCCGGGGGCCACCGCGTTCAAGCTGCACGACACGTACGGCTTCCCGCTCGAGGTGACGCAGGAGATCGCCGACGAGCGCGGCGTGACCGTCGACCTGGCGGCCTTCACCGCCGAGATGGACGCCCAGCGCCAGCGGGCCAAGGCGGCGCGCAAGGGTGCGGCCACCGACGCCGAGCGCGTCGAGGCCTACCGTGAGGTCGTCGAACGACGCGGCACCACCACGTTCGTGGGCTACACCGAGTCGACCACGCCGGCCGAGGTGCTGGCCGTGGTACCGGGCGACGCGCTGGCCGACGGCACGCCGACCGTCGAGATCTTCCTCGACCGCTCGCCGTTCTACGCCGAGTCGGGCG
>JANPGL010000676.1:0-17366 GCA_031423915.1 Actinomycetes bacterium
GCACCAGTCGACGTCGGCCAGGTACTCGGCCGGGCGCAGGCCGAACCGGGCGAGCGAGAACTCGTCGTCCTCCACGTTCTCGGCCAGGTGGGTGTGCAGGCGCACGTCAAGCTTCTCGGCCAGCTCGGCGGTGCGTCGCATCAGGTCGGGCGTGACCGTGAACGGCGAGCACGGGGCGAGCGCGATGCGCACCATGGCGCCGTGGGCCGGGTCGTGGTGGCGCGACACGGCGTCGGCGAACGCGGCCAGGATCTCGTCGTCGTCGGCCACCACGTCGTCGGGCGGCAGGCCGCCCGCCGACTCGCCGAGCGACATGGCGCCCCGCGTCGGATGGAAGCGCATGCCGAGCTCGCGCGCCGCCGCGATCTCGGCCGCCAGCAGGTCGCCGCCGTGGCGCGGGTGGAGGTAGAGGTGGTCGGTCGAGGTGGTGCAGCCCGACAGCGCCAGCTCGGCCAGGCCGATCCAGGCCGAGGCGAACGCGCCCTCCTCGTCGAGCCGTCGCCACTGCGGGTAGAGCGACTGGAGCCAACCGAACAGCGGCTTGTCGGTCATCGGCGGCCAGGCCCGCGTGAGGTTCTGGAACATGTGGTGGTGCGTGTTGACCAGCCCGGGCGTGACCAGACACCCGCTGGCGTCGATGGTGCGTCCCGCGTCCGGCGTCGGGTCCGCCGGCCCGCCGACCGCGCTGACGAGCCCGTCGGTCACCGCCACCCAGCCGCCGCGCACCTCGCGGCGGCCGGCGTCCATCGTGGCGACGAGGTCGGCGTTGCGCACCAGCAGTTCGGCCATCGGCGCACGGTACCCGGCGGCGCGTGCGAGTGCCCGGGACCTGACGGCTATCCATGTGCACCGCACGCAACGACCCAATACCCTCGGCGCCCATGACGAGGTCAGCGATCGGAATCGGCGTCGCCACGGTGCGCGCCGGTAGTGACAAGGTGCTCGACGTGCGCTACCCACAGGTGGCGTTGGGCGACGACGAGAAGGCGCTGTCGTTCGACCGCAGCCTGCTCGACGCGCTGGTCGGCGACGATCCCCGGCGCGAGGTGACCCGCTCGGTGGTGACCACCGTGATCGACCTCGACGCGCCGCCCGCCGATGCCGTCGACGCGTACCTGCGGCTGCACGCGCTGTCGTACCGGCTCGTGGCCCCGCATGGCTTGAGCGTGGATGGCATCTTCGGCACCCTCAACAACGTGGTGTGGACGAGCGCCGGGCCGTGCGCGCCGGACGACTTCGAGACGGTGAGGTTCCGGTTGCTGGCCGATCGAGGCGCACTTCAGGTCCTCGGCGTCGACAAGTTCCCCCGCCTCGTCGACTACGTGATCCCGTCGGGCGTCCGCATCGCCGATGCCGACCGCGTCCGTCTCGGCGCCCACCTGGCCGACGGGACCGTCGTGCTGCACGAGGGCTTCGTCAACTTCAACGCCGGCACGCTCGGCCCGTCGATGGTCGAGGGACGCATCTCGGCGGGCGTCGTCGTCGGCGCCAACAGCGACATCGGAGGCGGCGCCTCGATCATGGGAACCCTGTCGGGTGGTGGCAAGGAGGTCGTGCGCGTCGGCGAACGTTGCCTCCTCGGCGCCAACGCCGGCATCGGGATCAGCCTCGGCGACGACTGCGTGGTCGAGGCCGGGCTCTACGTCACGGCGGGCACTCGGGTGTCGCTGCCCGACGGCGAGGTGGTCAAGGGCCGCGACCTGTCGGGGGTCAGCAACCTGCTCTACCTGCGCGACAGCGAGACCGGAACGGTGCGTGCCCGCCCCCGCACGGGCACCTGGGGTGGTCTCAACAACGCGCTCCACGGCGGCTGACCGGTCACTCGACGGTGGATGCTTCCCTAAATCCACCACGTAGAGAGGTGAAGAACATTGCAAGATCGTGACGAATGTTCCGATCCGTGTATGTCCAGACACTCTCGGGAATCTGGCATGCATAGTTCCGTTAAGCCATGGGAACCACAAGGTAGAGTCAAGACTTGTTCCCCCTGGTAGAGCGGGCGACACCCCAGGAGCCGATCCTCATGAGCACGACAAACCGACGACACAAGACCACGACCAGAGCGCTGGTGTTCACCGGCGGCCTGTTCCTCGCGTTGGCCGGCGCCGACCGCGCCTCCGCCACGCCGTCGAGCTCCAGCTCGTCGTCGAGTTCGTCGAGTTCCTCCTCCAGCTCTT
The DNA here is from genome assembly GCA_031423915.1 of Actinomycetes bacterium. Taxonomy (GTDB): domain Bacteria; phylum Actinomycetota; class Acidimicrobiia; order Acidimicrobiales; family Ilumatobacteraceae; genus JANMAT01. Next base: position 2,178 of record JANPGL010000676.1, read on the forward strand.
CGTCGAGCTCGCCGTCGAGCGTGGCACCGTCGTCGAGCGTGGCACCGCCGTCGAGCGTGGCGCCGTCGTCGAGCGTGGCGCCGTCGTCGACCACCTCGTCGACCGAGGCCCCGACGACGACCGAGCAGACCACCACCTCCGAAGCGACGACCACGACCACGAGCACGCTGCTCGCCCCGACCCTTCCCCCGCCTGCCACGACCCGCGGTGGAGGCGATGTCGGTGGCGCCAGCGTCGAGGACGCCACCATCACCGCCGACCCGAAGGTGGCGGCGAACGGCGACGTTCGCCTGCCCTCCACGGGCGCCGACGGCACGACGACCATCGCCATCGTCGGTGGCAGTCTGGTGCTGGCCGGTGGCCTGCTGCTGGCGGCCCGGCGGCGCATGCCGGCCCTGGTCGAGATCGACTGAACCGTCCGGCGCCGACGGGCGTCGGAACCTCTGCGGGAACCGGGAAGGTGCGGCTCGTGCCGCACCTTCTCCGCGTCCGAGCCCGTGTCGTCCCTGCTCAGCCCCCTCGCGCAGAATCTTCGAAGATTCTGCGCGTGAGGGCGGCGCCGGCGGTTCGAGCGCCGACCGGGCCGTCGGTCTACGCGAGGGAGGCGAGGATCTCGGCCACGTCGTCCACGCTCGTGCGGGGGTTGACGAAGCAGAACCGAAGCACGGTCTCGCCCTCCCACGACGTCGGCACGGTCAACGTGAGCCCCTCGACGAGCACCCGGTTGCTCCAGGCGTGGTAGTCGGCCGGCTGCCAGCCGACGCGGCGGAACAACACGACCGACAGCTCGGGCTCGAAGAGCAGCTCGCAGCGCGGGTCGAGCTCGACCAGCTCTGCGGCCCGGCGGGCCAGGGTCAGGCACTCCTCGACCGCCTCGGTGTAGCGACGCGTGCCGTAGGTGGCCAGGCTGAACCAGAACGCCAGGCCCCGGGCGCGTCGCGTCAGGTGGTAGGCGTAGTCGCTGGGGTTCCACTCGCCCGTGTCGGTGAGCACGTCGAGGTACTCCGCGTGCTGGGTGTGCGCCACGCGGGCCTGCGCGGGGTCCCGGTAGACGAGCGCGCAGCAGTCGTACGGAGCGAAGAGCCACTTGTGGGGGTCGACGACGAAGCTGTCGCACGCCTCGACCCCGGCGAACAGCGGCCGTACCGACGGTGCGGCGAGCGCGGCGCCGCCGTAGGCACCGTCGACGTGGAACCACCAGCCATGGGCGTGGGCCACGCGCCCGGCGCCCGCCAGGTCGTCGACGATGCCGGCGTTGGTCGTGCCGCCCGTGGCCACCCGCGCGAACACCCGGTCGCGCACCGCCGGGTCGAGCGCCGCCACGTGGGCGTCGAGGCCGGAGCCGGTGAGGCGGCCCCGGGCGTCGGTGGGCACCGTCACGACGTCGGCGTCCATGACCCGCGCCGCGGTGGCGATCGACGAGTGAACCCCGGCGGACGCCACGATCACGCCCCGCTGGGCGGCGCGAGCGGGGTCGCCGGCGCGCCAGCGGGCCCGGGCCGCCACGAGCGCCGACAGGTTTCCCGCCGAGCCGCCGGTGACGAACACGCCGCCGGCGCCCGCCGGCAGGCCGACGAGGCCGGCGATCCAGGCCAGCGCCTCGTTGTCGGCGAAGACCGCGCCGGCCCCCTCCAGCCACCAGCCGCCGTAGATGCTCGACGCTCCGACCACGAGGTCGAACAGGATCGACGCCTCCGTCGGCGCCGCAGGGACGAACGACAGGTAGCGCGGGTGGTCGATCGAGATGCACGCCGGCGCCAGCACGTCGGCGAACAGTCGCAACGCCTCGAGCCCGCCGATCCCCTCGGGCGACACCGTGCGGCCGGCCATGGCCCGCAGCTCGGGCTCGGGCCTCGGCCGGTCGAGCGGTGGCGGGTCGAGCCGCATCCGGTCGACGGCGTAGCGCAGGATCGCCGACGTGAGCACGTCGGTGGCGGCGTCGCGCCGGTGCATGGCCGACGGCGGGTCGCCCGCGTGACGGCTCAGCGGTTCAGCTCGAGCAGCTCGGAGCCCTCGTTGCGGGCCGCGCCGTCGCGGGTGAGCAGCGTGCCGAGACCCCCGGCGACGAGGCTCATGCCGACGAGGAACCCGACGGGCACGAGCAACAGGACGACCACGATGGCGACAGCTCCGACCATGGCATCAGGCTAGCTCAGAGGGGCTTGTACGCCCACGCCTCGATCTCGGATGCCGCGCCACCCGGCAGGGCGGCCACGCCGATGGTGGAGCGGGCCGGGCGGTGGCCGGCGAACCCGGCGATGTACGCCTCGTTGAACTCGGCGAACACCTCGGGCGAGAAGTCGACCAGGAAGCACAGCGTCTTGGCCACGTCGGTGATCGACGCGCCGTGCTCGGCCAACAGGGTCTTGAGGTTCTCGATGGCCTGGGCCGTCTGGGCGCCGAGGCCCTCGACCAGCTTTCCGTCGAGCTGGCCGAGCTGGCCCGACACGATGATCCAGTCGCCGGCGCGCACGGCGGGGGTGTAGGGGCCGAGGGGCTTCGTCATGACGTCGACGGTAGCCGTTTCACCGACCGGTGGGCCACGACGGGGAGAACCCGGTGGCCCGCCACGCCGCGGCCGCGACCGCGGCGAACACGGCGTCGGACCCGTTGACGGGCTCGCCGTCGTCGGGCTCGATCGTCACGCGCACGGCCGGCATGTCCTGGGCGCGCAGCACGCCGAAGCTGCGGATCGTCAGATCGTGCGGCTCGCCCGACGCGTCGACCGCGATCGCCTCGCTGCGGACCCAGCCGAGCGCCTGGTGGGCCGCGCCGATGCAGTACGAGCGCAGCACCACCTCGTCGAGCGGGAGGCCGCACCGCACCGTGACGTGCACGGAACCGTCGTCGTCGACGTGGGCCGCGGCCCGTGCGCCCTCGGGCGACACGATCTCGTCGCCCGCCGGCCCGGGGGCGCGCAGCGACGACAGCAGCACGACGGCCTCCGCCCAGCCGGCCGAGCGCACGGCCGCCGACGTCGGGAGACCCGCCACGTCGACCTCCTCGACCACGAAGCCGGGCGCTACCGCCGCGATGGCTTCGACGACGCCGGGGGTGCGGACCACGCGCACGACACCCGTGCCGTCGGCGCGCACCCCGGCGGCGAGCGGCGGCCGTTTGGGCCCGAGCCGCACCACGTCCTCGCGGCGGTAGCGCACCCGCACCGGGCGGCCGTGCTCGTCGGCCAACCGGCGGGCGGTGGCGCCCACGTCGCTCGCCCCCTTGCCGCCGAAGGCGCCGCCGTTGGCCAGGGGCGTCGCCGGCTCGCCAGCGGGCGCACACCACGACGCGTCGGGTTCCAGGTAGGCGGGCTCGACCCAGGTGGTGCGCAGGGTGCGGGCCCAGTCGCCGTCGGGTACCTCCAGGGGCCAGGTCACGGCGATGGTGGTACGTCGACCCTGCACCACGCCGGCCGCGGCGCGCGCCGACAGGGCGTCGTCGCCCACCGCCCAGCCACCGTCGTCGCCGCGCACGGCCACGAGCGACCCGGCGGGCGCGGTGTCGTCGGCGAACCCGCCGTCACCCATCACGACGTCGACGCCGACGCGTTGCGGCGCCCGGCCCTCGATCGAGGCCCGACGCGACGCGGCGTCGAGGTCCCGGTCGGCCGGCGCGGGCTCGGCGCCCGACGCCACCAGCTCGGCCGCCTCGACGATGGTCTGCCAGCCCGTGCACCGGCACAGGTGGGCGAGCAGCGCCTGGTCGACCGTGCGACGGTCGAGGGCCTTCGCCGCGGCGAGGCGCACCACGATGCCGGGCGTGCAGAAGCCGCACTGGCTGCCGCCGGTGGCGAGCAGGCACGCGGCCCATCGGTCGCGCACCTCGGGGGCCAACCCGGCCGCCGTCGTGATGTGGCGCCCCGCCACTCGGCGGGCCGGTGTGACGCAGGCGACGCGCGGCTGGCCGTCGACGAGCACCGTGCAGCAGCCGCACTGGCCCTGGGGCGCGCAGCCGTCCTTGGCGGTGTGCAGACCGAGCCGGTCGCGCAGCAGTTCGAGCAGCGAGGTGCCGTCGTCGACGACCTCGTGTCGTTCGTCATCGATCACGAGGGTGAAGGTGTCGGGCACGACCACCGAGGATACGGTGACGGGTCGTGACACGCCTGTCCCGCCGTGCGGTCCTGCTGGGTGGTGCCGGTCTCGCGCTCGGCGCCTGTGGCTCGTCGAAGGGCTCGGCCGCCGCGAAGGGCACGGCCGCCACCGCCAAGGAGCTGCCGCTCGACCAGCTCCAGATCGTCCGCTTCTTCATGTCGGGCACCACGCCCGCCGACGTCGAGCACCAGCTCCCGTTCGGGCTCGGCTCGCAGGACGGCGTCGTCCTCACCGGTGGTCCCGACCAGCTCGAGGTGCAGATCCTCGACGGCAGCGACAAAGAGGTGGTGCCGCGGGCCGTGGTGAAGCGCCACGCCAAGCAGCTCGAGCGACCCTACTGGCCGGTGCGGGTGAAGCTGCCGCTCGGCCGGTACCAGGCGGTGTTCACGTCGGGTGGCAAGACCGTGGGCTCGCCGGCGTTCTTCGACGTGGGCGGCTTCCCCGACCTGCCCAAGACCGGCGACAAGCTGCCGGTGTCGCCGACGCCGACCAAGGAGAACACCCAGGGCGTCACGCCGATCTGCACCCGCAGCCCCGCATGCCCGCTGCACGACGTGTCGCTCGACGCGGTGCTGGGCAAGGGCAAGCCGGTGGCGCTCATGATCGCCACGCCGGCCTACTGCAAGACGGCCATCTGCGGACCCACGCTCGACGTGCTGCTGAACAACAGGGTCGACGGGATCACCTACATCCACGCCGAGGTGTGGAAGGACAACACGTTCGAGCAGTCGGCGCCGATCCTGCAGACCTACGGGCTGGAGTTCGAGCCGTGCCTGTTCGTCGTGAAAGGCGACGGCACCGTCGCCGAGCGCCTGGACGTGATCTTCGACGCCGACGACGTGGCCGCGGCGCTGGCCAAGGCGTTCTAGGAGAAGCTGTTGCCGCAGCCGCAGGTGCGGGTGGCGTTCGGGTTGTTGATCTTGAACCCGGCCTCCTGCAGCCCGTCGGCGTAGTCGAGCGACGCGCCGGTCAGCAGCTGGGCGCTGGCCTGGTCGACGACGACACGAACCTTGCCGAACTCGGCCAGCTGGTCGTCGCCGGCCATGTCCGAGTCGAAGAACATCTCGTACGAGAAGCCGGAGCAGCCGCCGGGGCGAACGGCCACCCGGAGCGCCAGGGCGGGATCGCCCTCGGCCTCGAGGAGTTCGGCGACCTTGGTGGCGGCGGTGTCGGTGAGCGTGATCACGTGGCGTCCTCCTGGGGTGACGGGGTCAACGTTATCGGGCGGTCAGGGCGACTTGGCAAGGCTGGCGGTGCACGAGCGGGTGGAAGTCGCTCATGGTGGCGTCGCCCATGGTGGCCACGAACCCCTCGACCATGCCCCGGTGCAGGGAGCAGACCAGCTCGGGGTGCGCCTCGGCCAGCTCGCGGAACGGGCAGTGCGTGAACGCGATGACGGCCGTCTCGCCGTCGTCGGTGCCGTCGACCACGGGATCGAACCCGAGGTCGTCGAGGTTGGCCAGCAGTGCTTCGAGGCACGACGGCGCCTCTGCGTGGTCGGCGGCGTCGGCGGCGCCCTGGGCCCGTCCCACCACGGCCGCATCGGCGCCGTCGGCGCCCGTCGCCACCGCCAGCTGCACGAGCATGCGGGCGAGCAGCGGGAACGTGGGTGGCTCGAGCCCGAGCGCCGGGGCGTCGGGGGCCAGCCAGTAGACGTGATGGGGTCGCCCCACGCCGGTGGGGAGATGGGTGCCCACCTCGAGCAGACCGACGTCGCGCATGCGTTCGAGGTGGGGGCGCACCGTGTTGGGGTGGAGGCCGAGGCCGTCGGCGATGTCCGCGGTGGCCAGTGGCTTCGAGGAGCGTGCGAGCTCGAGGTAGATGGCGTAGCGCGTGTTGTCGCCGAGCGTCTTGAGGACATCGAGACGGGGAAGGCGCACGGACCGATTTTACAAGGGCTGCACCAGTAGAATGACCACCCATGGCCAGAAAGTCCAAGATCCCGACGGCGCCGGCTCCCAGCGTCGAAGAGGTGACGGGGCTGCTGCGCGGCGTCATCGACCCGGAGCTCGGCGCCGACATCGTGACCCTCGGCATGGTGCCCGCCGTGGCGGTCGCCGACGACGGCACCGTTGCGCTCACCGTCAAGCTCACCATCGCCGGCTGTCCGTTGCGGGGCCAGATCAAGACCGACGTCGAGACCCGCATCGGCACCCACCCGGGCGTCAGCACCGTCGACATCACGTGGGGCGAGATGACCGCCGACGAGCGCAGCGGCGTGATGCAGCAGGCCCGCTGGAACGCTCGGGAGTCGGCGCCCGACACGCGCATCCCGGCCACCACCCGCGTGCTGGCCATCGCGTCCGGCAAGGGCGGCGTGGGCAAGAGCTCGGTCACCGTGAACCTGGCCGCGGCCATCGCCGCGCTCGGTCACACCGTGGGCGTGCTCGACGCCGACATCTGGGGCTTCTCGGTTCCGCGCATGCTCGGCATCTCCGACCGGCTCGAGGCCCGCAAGGGCCCCGATGGCCGCGGCCTGATCCAGCCCAACGTGCGCCAGGTCGGCACCGGTTCGCTCGAGGTCGTGTCCACCGGCAACCTCGTCGAGGACGAGGGCACGGCGCTCATGTGGCGCGGGCTCATGCTCACCAAGGCGGTCGAGCAGTTCCTGCGCGACGTCGAGTGGGGTGCGCTCGACTACCTGCTCATCGACATGCCGCCCGGCACGGGCGACGTGCAGATGGGCCTGGCCCGCATGCTTCCCCGCACCGACGTGATCATCGTGACCACGCCGGCGGGCGCGGCGCAGAAGGTGGCCAGCCGGGCCGCCGACATGGCGCGCCGCAGCTTCCTGCGCGTGGCCGGCGTGATCGAGAACATGAGCGCGTTCACCTGCGACCACGGCACCCGCTACGCGCTGTTCGGCGAGGGTGGCGGCCAGGAGCTGGCCGACCAGATCGGCGCCCCGCTGCTCGGCCAGGTGCCGCTCGAGCCGTCGGTGGCCGCCGGCGGCGACGCCGGCGTGCCCGTGGCGCTCGACGGCACGGGCCCGGCGGCCGACGCCTTCCGCGCCATCGCCAAGCTGATCGTCACCGAGACGGTGCCGCCGGTGTCGATGGCCGGGTGCTCGGCCCGCCTGCTCGACGCCGTCACCGCCGCGCTCGGCCCCAAGCCCGTAGCGGCGTCGTAGTGCGCCGGCTCCTGCCGGGCACGCCGGTTCCCACGACGGTCGAGGAGGCCTACGCCGACGTGCCCGGCGGTCGGCCGAGACCCGTCGACCGGCCGTGGGTGACGGTGCTGATGATCTCGACCGCCGACGGGGCCATCGCACTCGACGGGCGCTCGGGCGGCCTGGGCAACGACGGCGACCGCGCCGTCTACCGCACGGTGCGTCGGCTGGGCGACGCCGTGCTGGTCGGCGCGGCGACGGCGCGCGCCGAGGTGTACAAACCGCTCGTCGCGCCGCGTCGCCTCTTCGTCGTCACCGGCTCGGGCGCCATCGGGTCCGACGAGCTGCTGGCGGCACCGACGACCACGATCGTGATGCCGGCCGAGACCCCCCCGCCCACGCTGCCACCCGGCGGCGCGTCCGTGCTGCGGGCCGGTGCCGAGCGCGTCGACATCGCCGTTGCCCTGCGGTCGATGGCCGGCGTCGACCACGTCGTCTGCGAGGGCGGGCCCAGCCTCAACGGCCAGGTGCTGGCGGCCGGGTGCGCCGACGAGATCTGTCTTACGCTGGCGCCGCGCTTCGTGGCCGGCGACTCGGGCCGCCTGGCCCACGGTGCGTCCGCGCCCGACGCGGCGTGGTCGCTGGCCCACGTGCTGGCCGACGACGAGGGTTTCCTGTTCCTGCGCTACCTGCGAGGCGACTGAACGCGCTCACAGCAACTTCACAAGAAGGGGTGAACAGACCGACAACCCGGTCGTCTACGTTCCGTTCACTCCATGGACGTCTCCCGTTTCACCAAGTTCAGCCGCTACGAGCTCAAGTACGTGGTGCCCGTGGAGCAGCTCCCGGCGCTGCGCCGGGCCGTGCTCACCCGGCTCGAACCCGACGCCTACGCGCCGGAGGGGGAGTACGCGCTGTGGAGCGTCTACTACGACACCCCCGGTCTGCGGTGCTACTGGGACAAGATCGACGGACACCGGTTCCGGCGGAAGGTGCGCATCCGCCACTACGGCGACCCGTACGGGGTGAGCGACGGCGACGATGTGTGGGTCGAGATCAAGCAGCGCGTGGATCGCGCCACGCAGAAGCGACGCCTGCGCCTGTCCTACGCCGAAGCACGTCTTCTGTGCGCTGGTGAGGTGCCCGACGGGGTACCCGCGTCGTCGCAGGCGTTCGCCGAAGAGGTCGCCGGGCTGTCGGCGGGGCTCTCGCTGCGACCGATCGCCATGGTCGGGTACCAGCGCGAAGCCTACGTGGGGACCGACTACGACCCGGGCGTGCGCGTCACCTTCGACACACGCGTCCGGGGCCGCGACCGCGACCTCCGCTTCGGTCAGGAGACGAACGCCAACCGTGTCGCCGTCGACCCGTCGCTGGCCGTGATGGAGGTCAAGATCGACGTGCGGCTACCCAAGTGGATCTCGGGCATGGTGGCGAACCACGGACTCTCGGTCACGCGCCTGTCGAAGTACTGCCGCACCATCGATGCCTTCGAGCAGACGCCGCGATCGGTGTTCCACGCCGACGAGACCACTGAGGAGACCGTGTCGTGATCGCCCGGGGTGCCCTGTTCGCTGCCTTCGACCCGTTCAAGGGGTTCGAGGACCTCTCCGGCACCTACACCGTCGCCGACGTGACGGCCGCGTTGCTGCTCGCCTTCGTCCTGACGGCCATCGTCGGCTGGGTGTACCGGGCCACGCACAAGGGCGTGTCGTACAGCCAGTCCTACGTCCAGACGCTCGTGATGCTGGGCATGCTCACCTCGCTCATCATGCTGATCGTGGGCTCGAACCTGGCGCGCGCGTTCTCGCTCGTCGGCGCGTTGTCGATCGTGCGTTTCCGCAATGCCGTGAAGGAGACGCGCGACGTCGGGTTCCTCTTCCTGGCCATGGGCATCGGGATGGCCACGGGCACGCGCTTCTACTCGCTGGCGGCCGTGGCCGCCGTGTCGATCTGCGGCGTGGTGCTGATCATGACGCGCTTCAACTGGTTCGCGCTCCAGGTGCGCAGCCAGATCGTCAAGGTGCAGGTGCCGCCCGACGGCGACTACACGGGTTCGGTCGAGCGGGTGCTCACCGCAGCGACCCAGGTGTCCGACCTCGTCAGCATGGAGTCGGTCCGCGGCGGTGCGTCGTTCGAGCTCACCTACTCGGTGCAGCTCAAGAAGTCGACGAGCACGGCCGAGCTGATCGGCGCGCTCGGCGAGGTCAATGGCGGGCAGCGCGTCACGGTGTTGAGCGGCTTCGACCGGTCGGACCTGTGAGGCGGTTCCGGTGAAGCGGTCCTCGAACTGGCGGCGGCACTGGAAGCTGGCGGTCGGCTTTCCGTTGCTGATGGCCATCCTCGTCGCCGGGTTCGGGTCCAAGCGCGTGCGGGCGCTGTCCTCGAGCGACCGGGTCGAGCGCCGTGTGCCGGTGAACGATGTCGGCAGCCGGGCCGGCGACCTGTTCGACGCCACCCAGGTGCACTCGATCGTGCTGCGCTACGCGGCGTCGGACTACGAGCGCATGCTCGACAGCTACTTCGAGACCGGCAGCAAGGACTTCTTCGAGGCCGACATGGTCATCGACGGGATCGAGGTGCCGAGCGTGGGTCTGCGGCTCAAGGGCAACGCCACGCTGTTCTCGCTGCGGAGCGCTGATGGCCGCTCCGCACCGGCCGCTCGGGGCGGCTTCGGCGGCGGTCCTCCCGCCGGCCTTCCGGGCGGCGGCCCCGCTGGCGGTGCCGGACCTGGTGGTGCCGGTCCTGGTGGTGCCGGTCCCGGTGGCGCCGGCGCGTTCGGATCGAGCCTGTCAATCGAGGCGCCAGAGGGCCTGCCGTGGCTCGTGAGCTTCGACGAGTACGTGCAGGACCGCCGCTTCCAGGGCAACGCCGAGATCGCCATCCGCCCGGCGCAGAACATCACGCGCGCCACGGTCGGCAACGAGGCGCTCTCGCTGGCCATCATCGACGACGCCGGCGAGCCGGCCCCCGCGTATGCCTGGTCGACGTTGGCGGTGAACGGCCGGGCCGCCGCGCTCCGCCTCCTGGTGCAGAACCCAGGCGAAGCCATGACCGACGACGACTTAGAGCACGACGGGCCGCTCTACAAGTCGCTGTCCACCGGCCGCTTCCAGTACCGCGGGGAGGATCCGCTCGCCTACGCCGACGACTTCGTCCAGCTCACGAACCGCAAGCAACAGGACCTCCAGCCGCTCATCGACTTCATCCGCTGGGTCACGACGGCCACCGATGCCGAGTTCGACGCCGGGCTCGGCGGCCGACTCGAGGTCGAGTCGTTCGCCCGCTACCTGGCTCTGCAGAACCTGCTGCTGAACTTCGACGACATGGCCGGTCCGGGGCAGAACTACCAGCTGTTCTACGACGTCTCCACCGAGAAGTTCTCGATCGTCACGTGGGACATGAACATCTCCATGAGTGGCGACGCCTCGCAGGGCCCGCTGGAGGCCGGCGGAGGCCCCGCCTTCGGTGGCCAGTTCCCGAACGGCGGCCAGTTCCCGAACGGCGGCCAGTTCCCGAATGGACGGCAGTTCCCCGGAGGCGGCCAGAACCCTGGAGGCGGGCAGAACCCTGGTGGCGGCCGACGGCCGCCCGTTGGCGGTCAGCAGCCCGTTGGCGGTCAGCGGCCGGGCGGTGGTCTCCAGGGTGGCAACGCGCTCAAGGAGAAGTTCCTGGCCAGCGCGGCGTTCAGGCCCGTGTATCTGAGCGCCTACCGACAGCTCTACCAGCGCTACTTTGCCGGTGGCCGGGCCAACGAGCTGCTCGGCGACCTCGCCGCCGCCCTCGACACCGTTGACTCGGGCGTCGTCGACCCGGCGACGCTCGACGCCGACGTGGCGGAGCTCGCCTCGTTCCTCGACAGCCGTACGAAGGGGCTGGCGGGCGACCCCGACGTCGCCGGCTGATCAGCCGGCCGGACGGCAGGCGGCTCGATCGGCCAGCGGCGGACGCTCGGCCAGGTTGAGCGGCACCGTCTCGCCCGAGGGGCGGCGCAGCGCCGGCTCGGTGGCGCCGAGCGGCGCGCCCGCCCGGCGCAGGATGGTGGCGCCCACCTCGGCGGCCTGCACGGCCAGCTCGGTGAGCGGTCGGTGGCGGTGGCGGCGCACACCCAGGTCGACCTGGGCGATGGCCGACGCGCCGGCGGTTCGGGCCACGTCGATGAGCAGGCCGACCTCGATCCCCCACCCGGCCACGAACGGCACGCGCTCGAGCAGCGAGCGCCGCCCGGCCACCTCGCCGCCCAGCGGCTGCTCGAGCGACGCCAGCTCGGGAAAGTAGAGCGACAGCAGCGGTCGGGCCATCAGCTCGGTCGTGCGGCCGCCGCCGCCCGAGTCGGACGGCCGCTCGTAGTCGGCCTTCACCAGACCGACGGTCGGTTCGAGCAGCAGGGGGAGCACCAGGCGCACGATCCACGACGGCTCGAACGACGTGAGGTCGGCGTCGCACCACACCACGATGTCGGCGTCGGTGGCCAGCAGGCTGGCCCACAGCACGTTGCCCTTGCCTCGCAGCGGGCCGACGCCCGCGACCTCGGTGACATCGCCCACGCGCACGACGCGGGCGCCCGCGGCGGCGGCCTCGTCGGCCGTGCCGTCGATGGAGCCGTCATCGAGCACGACGAGCTCGTCGACCAGCGCGCCCTCGCCCATGAGCGCGGCGCGGATCTGCCGGACCAGCGCGCCGATCGTCGCCTGCTCGTCCCGGCACGGGATGCACACGGCGACGCTCTGGTCACCCTTCAGGGCGACGGCCCGCTCGACCGTCCACGACGCGTCGGGGTGGTAGGTGCGCGGCTCGCTCATCGATCCGCCCGATAGGTTGCCCGGCCGTGCCGGCATTCGAGACCTTCCTGTTCGGTGTGGTGAACGCGTCGCCCGACTCGCTCAACACCGACTCCATCGCCACCACGCCCGACGCCGCGGTCGCCCGCGCCCGCATGCTGCTGGCGCAGGGCTGCTCGGGCATCGACGTGGGCGGTCAGGGTTCCACCGACATCGCCACCGAGGTCGACCCCACGCTCGAGTGGTCGCGCCTCGAGCACGTCGTGCCCGCCCTCGCCGCGCTCGGCGTGCCCCTGTCGGTCGACACCTGGCGCCCCGAGGTGGCCCGGCGCTCGTTGCAGGCCGGTGCCACCATCCTCAACGCGGCCGACGGCATGCAGCTCGACGAGATGTGGCCGGTGGCGGCCGAGCTGGCGACGTCGGTCGTGCTGCCGTTCCTGAACGGCCCCGACCCACGGCACCTGCGCCACATGGACGCCGGCGCCGACCCCGTCGACGTGATGGTCGAGTGGTTCGAGGCGCGCCTGGCGGTGGCCGACCGCTACGGCATCCGCCACAAGATGATCCTCGACCCGGGCACGGGCTTCGCCCCGTCCGAGTGGCCGTGGGAGCAGCGTTACGTGTTCCAGAAGCACGTGTACTCGAACCTCGACGCGCTCGAGCGATTCGGCCTGCCGGTCTACATCGCGCTGCCGTGGAAGGAGACGGCGCAGCACGACGAGCTGCTCGAGATCGTCCTCGCCCAGCGCGTCGACTACGGCCGCTGCCACTACCCCGCCAAGGTCGTGGCGACCGCGCGCAAGCTCGGCTTCACCTGACCGGCGCCGCCGGTCCGAACGCACCATCAGGCGAGCGGCCCGACGGCCCACACGCCGCTGGCGGGCAGCGCGGCGTCCCAACCGGCGGGGGCCCGCTCGGGCGCCACCTCGGCCAGCGGGGCCAGCACGAACCGGCGGTCGGCCAGGCGCGGGTGCGGCAGCTCGAGCGCCTCGCTCGTGAGGGTCATGTCGTCGTAGAAGAGGATGTCGACGTCGAGCGTGCGCGGACCCCAGCGCACCTCGCGCACCCGGCCGGCCAGGCGCTCGATGCGCTGGCACCGGCGCAGCAGCGCGAACGGGTCGAGGTCGGTGCGGACGGCCACCACCATGTTCAGGTACGGGCCCTGGCGCTCGGGGCCGCCGACCGGGTCGGTCTCCCACACCTGGGACTGGCGCACCGGGGCCAGCTCGGCGACGGCGAGCCGGAGGAAGGTCTCGCGATCGCCGAGGTTGGAGCCGAGCGCCAGGATCGCCTCGTGGGTGCCGGCGGCGTGGGACACCATGCGGCGACGGTGCAGGCGCACGGCGGTGTGAGCGACGTCGTGGGGGACGGGCGGGCGCAGCTTGCGCACCACCAGCTCGACCTCCTGCACGAGCGGGAACGACAGCGCCACCTCGCAGAAGCGGTGGGCGAGGCGTTCGAGCAGGACGTGGGGGTCGGCGGCCACCTTGGCGAACCCGTCGACGACGAGCCCGTAGTGCACGGTGGCCGACAGGTCGTCGGTCTCGCCGGCCTCCTCCAGGTCGACGTGGAGGATGGCGTCGACCTCGATCGGCTGGGCTGCGAGCTGCTCGAAGTCGAGCGCACCGATGACGGTGAGCGCCCGCCACGCCGTGATTTCGATCCTGTCCATCGCCCGCTCCTCGCCGTGTGGTCGGCCGGGTCACCCTACCGGGAGGCCCTGCGGCTCACCCCGTCGAACCGGCAAGGGGCCCGGTCAGGCGGCGCCGAACTCGCGATGGATGGCTTCGGTGGCGTCGACGATGACCTCGTCGCGTCCGGCACCGATCATGACGCGGCCGACACCCACCGCGGCCAGGGCCTCGACTCGGCGCAGCAGCACGTCGCCCTTGCCGCCGACCATGGCCGACACCTCGATGGCGGCGCCGTCCCGGCCCGCCTCGGCCGCCGTGGCGCGCACGGTGGCCACCAGCGCGGCGATCTCGGAGGGATCGGCGTTGCCCGGGAAGAACCCGTCGCCCAGGCGACCGGCGCGACGCGCCGCCGCCGGCGTGTGACCGCCGACGATGATCGGCACGGTGCCGGCGGCAGGGCGGGGCCGGCTGATGCAGTCGTTGAAGTCGACGAAGCGGCCGTGGTAGCTGGCCTTGTCGCCCGTCCACAGCGCCCGCAGTGCGCCGAGGTGGTCGTCGAGCCGGGCGCCGCGATGCTCGAACGGCACCCCGAGCGCGCGGAACTCCTCCTCCAGCCAACCGACCCCGACGCCGAGCAGGACGCGCCCGCCCGACAGGTGGTCGAGCGTGGCCACCTCCTTGGCGAGGATGGCCGGGTTGCGCTGCGGGACGATGAGGATGCCCGTGGCCAGCTTCACCCGCGAGGTCTGGGCGGCCACGTACGTGAGCCACACCAGCGGGTCGGGGAGGTCGAACTCCTCGGCCCCGCCTGCCATCTTCCCCGACGGGTCGTACGGGTAGCGCGACTCGTACCCGCTGGGGACGAGCACGTGCTCCACCGCCCACAGCGATTCGATGCCGATCGTCTCGGCGAGTTGTGCCAGCGCCACCGCGCCGTCGGCGCTGGCGCCGCGACCGGTGTTGGCGAACATGATCCCCACGTGCATGCCGAAAGCATCGCATTCGCGCGCAATCATCCGCACCACGCCACGTCGTCGCGACGTGGACGTGCTAAGCCCGACAGCGTGCGGCGTCGTCGAGGTTTCGCGTGGTGGCTGGGCGCGGTGATGCTCGTCGGCGTGCTCGCCACGGTGGCGACGGCGACGGTGGTGAACCGGGGTCGACCGTGGGCCCCGCTGTTCGGGCAGCGTTACTTCACCGTGCCCGACGAGAGCATGCTGCCCACCGTGCGCGCTGGCGGGCGCGTGTGGGCGACCGTGCTGGACACCACCACGAGACCCCTGCTGGCTCGGGGGACGCTCGTGGTGTTCCCGCCGCCCGGCGGGCCGGGCCCGTTGATGGTGCGGCGCGTCGTGGCGCTGGCCGGCGACACCGTGCGCGGCGAGGCCGGTGGCCTGGTGCTGAACGGCAAGCCCGTCGACGAACCGTTCGTGACCGTGGGGGTGCGCACCGACGACTTCGGACCGGTGACGGTGGCGGCCGGCTCGGTGTTCGTGATGGGCGACAACCGCAACGGCACCGTCGACAGCCGCAACTTCGGCGTCGTGCGTCTCGACGCCCTGAGGTTCCGGGTC
>JANPGL010000677.1:0-15907 GCA_031423915.1 Actinomycetes bacterium
GTCACCGTCGCACTCACCGGCGGCTACGCCGTGGCGCTGCCTGCCGACCCCCCGGGGAGGTTGCCCGCCCGAGGTACTACCTAGGTGATCATAGGCACGCCGCCGCGCGCCGCGACAGCTTTGCGACGACTATGACGCTCAGCGTTGCACCCACTCCTCCAAGCGGGCGTGGAAGTGCCGCAGCTTGGTCTCCTGGTAGTTGGCGAACGTCACGGTGTCGATCCCGCCCCCCTCGAGACCCGCCTGGACCTTGGGCAGGTTGAACACGTCCTGGTTGAACACGCGGGCCAACAGCCCGAGCTCGTACGCCTCGGTCCAGTCCTCGTCGGGACCGAGCAATCGAAGCGGCGCGGCCGGCGGTCGTTCGCCCTCGAACGGTGCCAGGTACATGCACTCCATGATCGACATGTCGTGCCGGTTGCCGTACGGGCGGAAGCGGTAGCAGATGCGGTTGTAGGCGCCCCACGGATGGAAGTTCGGGAAGACCGTGTAGTAGATGCTGTCGCACATCTCGGCGTCACTGAGCGCGTCGGCCTCGGCGTGGCCCAGCACGCCGTCCATCGATCGGCGGCGCATCTCGCCCACGAGGGCGCGGGCGGTGCCGCCGTCGGGCACCGTGATCATCTGCGGCTCGTCGAGGTTGCGATCGAGCATGGCATCGAGCATCTCCTGCTCGGTCGGTTGCCACTGCAGGTGGGGGCTGGGCGTGCCGTTCGGGGTGATGGCCCGACTGAAGTTGCCGAACTCGTCGTACTGGCTGTTGCCGTCTCCGATGCCCGGCAACAGCTGCGGGTGGGTCGCCACCACGTGGTACGCCTCCATGAACGCTTCCTGGGCCAGCTTCCAGTTGCAACGCAGGATCTTGCCGACGTGAGCCTGCTTGTAGCGCTTCTCGAGCGGCCAGTTGGCGAAGTGGGCGGTGAGGTCGCCGAGGTGCTCCTCGAGCGGTGCGGCGTCGGGGTCGAGGTTCACGAACACGAAGCCACCCCACGTGCCGACCTTGACCTCGGGCAGGCACCATGAAGGGTTCACCTGCGGGAAGTCCCAATGGCCGGGCACATGCTTGAGCTGGCCGTCGATCTCCCACGCGAAGCCGTGGAACGCGCAGCGCAGCTCGTGGTCCCGGCCCTGCTTCTCCTTCAGCTGGCGCCCGCGATGGAGGCAGATGTTCCGGAAGGCCTTGATGGTGTCGGGCGCGCTCCGGACGACGAGGATCGAGATTCCGGCGATGTCGTACGGCAGATAGTCGCCGGTGACGGGGACATCCTCTTCGCGACACGCCATCTGCCAGACCCGCTTCCACACCTTGTCCACCTCGACGCGGTGGAACTCGGCCGACGTGTAGCGCTCGATCGGCACGTAGCTCGGCCCCGGTGCCATCGGCGACTGCCAACGCAGGACGTCGGGCACGGGCTTCGTGTCATCGTCGAGCAGCTGCTGGTAGGTGACGCCGCGCGAACGGGCGTGCGTCTCGTCGAGCGCGGTCATCGGGTGGCTCCTGTCGTGGCGGCCTTCACCGCGTCGGGGTGCATGTCCTTCGGGTTGCGGGCGAGCCCGGCGGGGACCTGGCGCCCGGCCAACCAGCCGCACAGGTGGGCGTCGGCGTGGTGGAGCGCTCCGCTGACCCAGTCGCCGTCCGCGGTGAACACCCCCTTCGCGCCGCCGTCGTCGACGTGGACCATCCCCTGGTCGTCGACCTCGTACATGGCTCCACTCAACGGGTGGCGTCGCTTCCGCATGGGTCCCCCTCGTCCGGACGTTCGCATCGACGGTACGAACGGGCGATCAGAGGCGGGTAGGGACGAAGGTCCTGACCGTGATCCCACGACGGCGGGCCAGCGTGGTTGCGGAGACACGGCTCGAGCGATGGAAACGGCAGGCGTCGCGAAGCTGAACAGTCACGTAACGTGTCCCTAATCTCGCACCAAGTGAGCCTTTGGCGGCTCTCTGTGAACGGCGATCAACGTTCACGGTCCCTGCGCCGCGGCGGTTCCGAACCTTTGGTTAACGTCAAGTCTGGGCAAACTCCAAAGCCTTCGGGCGGACGGACGAGGGCGGACACGCGGGATGGTTCACGGGCGCTACGACGGGTCGAGGAGGCGGTCTTCCCTGTCGTGTGCGTCCGCTCGTCGGCTCGTCGGCACCGTCTTGATCGTCGGAGTGCTCGGGCTCGGCGCCGGATCGGCCGCCGGTGCCGACGGACTCGTCGTCGCCCAGGCCACTACGACCGGGTACCCCACGGTCGAGTTGTCGGTCGACGCGCCCCCCACCGCAGCCACGCTCACTCCGGGGGACGTGCTGGTAACCGAGGATGGCGCACCGGTCGCCGCCTCGCTGTCCCGGCTGGTCGGCCCCGGGCTCGAACTCGTCCTCGTCGTCGACGCGTCCCGTGCCATGAACGGGGGGTGGCTCGAGCAGGCCAAGGTGGCCGCGTTGCAGTTCCTCGAGCGGCTGCCGCCGGCGACTCGCGTCGGGCTCGTCCGATTCGGTGGGGACGTGCAGGTCCTGGCGCCGCCGACGACGGACCGCGCCGGCCTCAGGGACTCGCTCGGCCAGCTGGTCGCGGGGGGATCGACCCCGCTGTACGACGCCGTGGTCGCGGCGGGCGGCACCTTCACCGCCGACGCCCGCGAGCGCGTCGTCGTCCTGCTCTCCGCCGGCGGTGACTTCGACGCCAGCGAGGCGACGATCGACGCCGCCGCAGCCGCCGTGCGCGGCGCTCACGTCGAGGTCGTCTCGATCGAGAACCCGCGCACGAGTCCGCTGGCCCTCGCCCGCCTCGCCATCGAGGGCCGCGGCGATGTGCGCGCCATCGAGCCTGCGGGCCTCGCCGCAGCGTACGGCGGCCTGGCCGACGCACTTGTGGGCCGCTACACGATCACCTATCGGTCGACGGGGCACGGCACGGTCTCGGTGGGCGTGTCGTCGCCGGCGGGCACCGTCTCGTCGCAGCTCGAGCTGCCTCCGGCCGTCGCGCCGACACCGAGCCCGACACCGGCCTCCACACCGGCCCCCGCCGTGCCGCCGGCGACGACGGCGGTACCCACAGCGCCTGCGACCGTGGTCGCTCCGCCGTCCACGCTCGCCCCGGCCCCGACGAGCGCGCTGGCCCCCCCGACGACCGTCGCCCCGGCGGCGTCGGGTTCCGTCGCACCCCCGACGGCGGGACCCGTCGGCACTCGCCGAGGTCCGAACCGGCTGGCGCGGATCGCCCTCGTCGCCGGCGTCCTCGGCCTGCTGGCGCTCCTCGCCGGGGCCGCTCGCCGAGCTCGACACCGAGAGCACGAGCCCGTCGAACGCCGCGCCGACGCTGCTGGTGCGGTCGACGGGGTTGACGATCCGGACGGCTCGCGCTTCCGGTCACTGTTGGAGACCCGGCTGGATCGCGAGCGCACCGTCACGCTCGACGACGGGGCGCGTCGCCGGCCCGCCGACGCGCCCTTCGTGGTGGCCGTCGCCGACGGCGAGCCGGAGGCCTACGACTACGCCCGGTTCTCGGAGCTCGCCGGCCCGCTGGCGGAACCTGACGGCGGCGCGGAGGATGGTGCGGAGCACGAGCACCGCGTTGCGTTCCGCCCGTCGCTGTCGAGGCGCCAGCGCGGCCTGGTCATGCCGCTGCTGGCGCTGAACATGGCCGTCGCCACCGGGTTCTACGTGTGGCTGATCCAGCCGGCGCACCTTCCTCAGTCGGCGCATCGCGGCCTGGCGATCGCCGTGCTCGGCTACCTGATGCTCGGCGGCATCGTCATCATCGAGGGGATGCGCCTCGTCAGCTCGTTCGCCCTGTCGTGGTGGGCGTGGCGCGCCCACGACCCGGTGCCGGTGCGGCCGGACTCCGGTCTGCGGGTGGCGTTCACGACGACGATCGTGCCCAGCAGGGAACCGCTCGATGTCGTGCGCCGCACGCTGCTCGCCGCCAAGGACATCGAGTACGACGGTGTGCTCGACGTCTGGCTCCTGGACGAAGGAAACGACCCCGACGTGCGCGACCTGTGCCGTGAGCTCGGGGTGCGTCACTTCACCCGCTCGGGGATCGCCAAGTGGAACCGGCCGTCCGGCCGCTACCGCGCCCGCACGAAGCACGGCAACCACAACGCCTGGCTGGCCGCGCACGGTCGCCGCTACGACGTCGAGATCTCCGTCGACCCCGACCACGCGCCGCTGCCCAACATCTGCGAGCGGCTGCTCGGCTACTTCCGTGACCCGGACGTCGCCTTCGTGTGCGGACCCCAGGTCTACGGCAACTACCGATCGTTCCTGACCCGTGCGGCCGAGTCGCAGGCGTATCTGTTCCAGTCGGTCATCCAGCGCGCCGCCAACCGCGACTCGTGTGGCATGTTCGTCGGGACCAACCACGCGTATCGCATCTCCGTGTGGCGCCAGATCGGCGGCTTCCAGGACTCGATCACCGAGGACATGGCGACGTCGTTCGCGGTCCACGGGGCCAGGAACCCCGACACCGGGAACGCCTGGAAGTCGGTCTACACGCCCGACGTCATCGCCGTAGGCGAGGGACCGGCGACCTGGACCGACTTCTTCAGCCAGCAGCTGCGCTGGGCGCGCGGCACGGACGACGTGCTGGTGCATGGCGGCCTCCACCGCTTCCGTCAGCTCGCGTGGGCGCGGCGGCTGCACTACGCCCTCCTGTGCTCGTACTACCCGTTCGTCGCGGCCGGTTGGATGCTCGGCCTCCTGCTCTCGGCCGTGTACGTCGTCACGGGCGCCACCGGTCTGCACCTCACCGACCTGCGGTCGTGGTTCACGCTGTACGCCGACCTCGCCCTGGTGCAGACGTCGCTGTACTTCTGGCTCCGGCGCCTGAACGTGAGCCCCCACGAACCCGAGGGTTCGGCCGGGGTGGCCGGCATGTTCGTCTCGATGCTGGCCACGCCGGTGTACATCACCGCGCTCGTCGGAGCCGTGCTGCGGCGGCCGTTGAGCTTCGTCGTCACGCCCAAGGGGAAGAGCGCCACCACCGACGGCCTCGCCACGTTCCAGAAGCACCTGAGGTGGGCGGGCGCGTCGCTGGTCGTCATCGCGTGCGCCTTCGCGTCGGGCCGAGCGTTGTGGGCCGCGCTGCTGGCGCCGTCGATCTGTCTGTTCGTGTCGGTCACCCCCATCGTGATGTGGCTCGCCCGGCGCGAGCGGCGACCGACGAGGCCCACCTTGTCGGCGGTGCCCGCGCCCCTGCGTTCCGAGGAGGACCTGGTGTTGTCGGAGTCGACCGCGTGAGCGCCATCCGGAGCCGGCGATCGTCGCGCCGCCGCCGCCTGACCCGATTGGGCGCCATCGCCGTGGTGGCCATCGCGGCCAACGCCCCGATGGTGGCCGCGGAGGCGCGCCAACGGCTCGACTACGCCGCCGCCCACGACCCCGCCCGCAAGGCCGCGGTCGGCGTGTGGGACGTCGTCGGCGACTCGAAGACGCGCGCCGTGCACGCCGCGGTCCTGCACACGGGCGAGGTCCTCCTGGTCGAAGGCTCGGGGAACGACCAGCTGCGCTTCGACGCCAAGTCCTTCAGCACGACCATCTGGGATCCGACCGCCAACACCTTCCGCAAGGTGCCGGCGACGTTCGACTTCTTCTGCGGCGGTCACGCCTTCCTGCCCGACGGCCGCCTGCTCATCGCCGGGGGAACCCGGAAGTACGAGGTCCTGGCCGACAAGTCGCCCGACGGCAAGAAGCACGAGTTCCTGGGCCTGGCCGACGCCACCGTCTTCGATCCCGTCACGGCCACCTACTCGAAGGTGCCGTCGATGGCGTGGTCCCGCTGGTACCCGACCCTCGTGGGCCTCGGCGACGGCAAGGTCGTGGCGGTCACCGGTCTCGACGACAAGGGTGTCCTCGACGACGGGCACACCGAGGTGTTCGATCCGGCCACGCAGACGTGGACCGAGCGCAAGGACCTGCGCCGCACGTGGCCGACCTACGCCGCGCTCACCCTGCTGGCCGACGGTCGGCTCTTCTACTCGGGGGCCAACGCCGGCTACGGCAGCCTCGAGGTCGGTCGCACTCCCGGCTTCTGGAACCTGGGGGACAACACGTTCCAGCCCGTGCCGGGCCTTCCGGACGCCGACAACACCGAGACGGCGATGTCGGTGCTGCTCCCGCCCGCCCAGGACCAGCGGATCGCCATCTTCGGCGGCGGTGGCGTGGGCGACTCGCCCGTGGCGTCGAAGCGGACCGCGGTGGTGGACACGAAGGTGGCGTCACCGACGTGGCAGCAGGGTCCCGACCTGGCCGAGTCCAAGCGCTACCCGGGTGCCGTGATCCTGCCCGACGACACCGTGCTGGTGACCGGGGGCGGGCGCGACTACCGCGGCGGCGATAGCCACACGGCCCAGATCTACGACCCGAAGGCCAACACGTTCCAGCCGGTGGCCGACCCCGAGATCGGACGCGACTACCACAGCGAGGCGGTGCTGCTGCCCGACGGTCGCGTCGCCACGTTCGGCTCGAACCCGGTCAAGGACAACGCGTTCGAGACGAAGGTCGAGGTGTATTCGCCGGCCTACCTGTTCCGCGGCCCCCGCCCGTCGGTCACCGTGGCGTCCGAGGAGGTGGGTGCTGGCCACCTCGAGCTGACCAGCGACCAACCGATCAGCTCCGTGCGTCTCATCCGACCCTCCGCCGTGACGCACCTGACCGACACCGAGCAGCGCTCGGTTGCTCCGGTGTCGATGTCGCAGGACGGCTCGACCGTGCGGGTCGAGGTGCCGACCGACCGCAACCTCCTTCCCCCCGGCTGGTACATGCTGTTCGCAACGAACGGGAGCGGGGTACCATCCGTCGCCCAATGGGTGCACGTCTGACCGAGCCTGGCCGCCGACACGGCCGGCGGCGTGCGGTGGCCCTTCTGGCCTTCCTCGCCCTGGCTGCGAGCGCGTGCGCCAGCACCGGTGAGGACGCGGCGCCCGGCTCACACACGGGCGGCACCGCCGCGCCCGCGACGGGCACCACCACCGGGTCCGTCGCCGCGGTCTCCACGACCTCGAGCACGCTGGCCGCCACCACCACGGAGGCGACGACGACCGTGCCCCCGACGACCGTGTCCCCGACGACGACCGAGCCGCCCTTCGTCGAATGTCCCGAGCGGGCCCGACCGCTCGAGGAGATCGGCGCCGACCTCGATCAGGTGGCACCCGTGCCGCCGAGCGGTCATGCCGCGGTGAAGCCGCTGCCGAGGCGGGCGATCTACGTCAACCCCGACGGCCTGGCCGCCCGAGCCGTGGTCGGCGAGCGCGATCCCGACAACCGTGCCGTGATCGAACGCTTGGCGTCCGTGCCGACGGCCCTGTCGGTCGGGGAGTGGTTCGGCGATCGCGTCACCGAGTCGGTGGCCAAGGTGACCTCGGCGGCGGGAGCCGCCGACAAGATCGCCGTGCTGCAGATCTACGCGCTGCCGTACCGAGACATCGGTGCCGGCTTCTCGGCCGGTGGGGTACCCGACGCCGACTCGTACCGGGCGTTCACCGCCACTGTCGTGGCGGGGATCGGCCGTGGCCCGACCGTCGTCATCCTCGAGCCCGACTCGCTCGGCCAGATGTCCTCGCTCGCGCCTCCTCAACAGCTCGAGCGCTACCTGCTCCTGAACCAGGCCGTCGACGCGTACACCGCGCTGCCCAACACGTGGGTGTACCTCGACGGGACGCACTGCGGTTGGATCCCGACCGAGCTCAACGCCGAGCGCCTGCTGCGCGCCGGGGTGAGCCGGGCGCAGGGGTTCTTCACGAACGTGTCCAACTTCCAGCCCACCGGCGCCGAGGTGTGGCGGGCCACGCGGATCTCCGAGCTCACCGGTGGCATGCACTTCGTGATCGACATCGGGCGCAACGGCAACGGACCGTTCACCGAGGTCGTGCCGAACCGGTGGTGCAACCCTCCTGATCGGGCCCTCGGGTCGCTGCCGACGCTCGACACCGCCACGCCGCTGGCCGACGCCTACCTGTGGGTCAAGCAACCGGGCTCGAGCGACGGCACGTGTGGCCGCGGCAACCCGATAGCGGGCACGTTCT
Organism: Actinomycetes bacterium; assembly: GCA_031423915.1. Taxonomy (GTDB): domain Bacteria; phylum Actinomycetota; class Acidimicrobiia; order Acidimicrobiales; family Ilumatobacteraceae; genus JANMAT01. The sequence goes on from JANPGL010000677.1 coordinate 8,016, forward strand.
GGACGGCGCGCGCCCTCGAGATGGCGCGCAACGCCGGTTGGTGATGACCCGCTCGGGCGATTTGGTGCTCAGGGTGATCCTGACACTGCGCTGAGCGATCTGCTGTTGAGTAGTTGTGGCAACGAGATCACGTTCAGCGTTCAAGTCGCGGCTGGCTCGCGGACGCTGCGCATATGCCTCAGAGCGGAGCGTGATCCGGGCGTCGTGGCGGACGTGCCGGGAGAAGGCGAGGCGATGGCATGGCGGGTCGTGGCGGATCCACGGACGGTCGATCGATGGCGGCGCGCCCGGGCGCGCCAGCGAGACGCGCGGCGTGCCGTGCCGTGATCGCTGTCGTGCTGGGCGCGGCGTCGACGCTCGGCGTCGCACGGGCGCGTGCGGCCGACGAGCTGGTGCTGGCCAACGCCCACGTGGCCGGGTACCCGAGGATCGAGCTGTCGGTTGACGCGCCCCGTGGGGCGGCAGCCCTCCGCCCCGCCGACGTGTCCGTGATCGAGGATGGGCAGCCGGTCGAGGCCCTCGTCGATCGGCTCGCGGGCGAGGGCCTCGAGGTGATGCTGGTGATAGACACGTCGAGCGCGGTCGGGGCGGACGCACTGGCGGCGGCGCAGGCAGCCACCACGCGCCTCGTCGACCGGATGCCGGTCGGCGTGCGCGTCGGGCTCGTCGCGTTCGGACCCGACGTGCGCCTGCTGGTGGCGCCCACCGACGCTCGAGCTGCGGTCGGCGCATCGATCGAGACCCTCGCCGGAGGGGGCGGCGGGCCCGTCGCCGACGCGCCGGTGTACGACGCCGTGGTGGCCGCGAGCCGCGCGTTCGGTGCCGGCGCGCGAGCGCGGATGATCGTGCTTTTCGACGCGGCCGGCGACGTCGGCAGCGCGGCCACCGTCGACGGCGCGGCGGTGGCCGTGGCCGGGCAGCACGTCGAGGTCGTGTCCCTGGAGACGCCGGCGACGAGCCCGCTGGCACTGGCCCGTCTTGCCATCGAAGGGCGCGGTGACGTGCGCTCCGCGGCCGATGCCGCTGGGGTCGGCGCAGCCTTCGACGGCGTCGCCGACGCCATCGTCGGTCGGTACTCCATCGCCTACACCTCCCGGGGCCACGGCACGGTCGACGTGCGGGTGGTGACGCTGGTCGGCGAGCTGCACTCCCGCCTCGAGCTACCGGCCGCCCCGGCGTCCGGGCCCACGACGGCGCCGTCCAGCCCGCCGACCACCGCGCCCACGGTCGGGCCGACGACCGTCGCGCCGATGGTGGCGCCGGCCGTCGTCGTCGCCCCCGTCGAGACGGGCGCCCCCGAGGTGCGCGCCATCCCGGCGGCGCGGCGGGCGACGGCGCCCCCGAACGACGGCGGACCGAGTGGGGGCCCGCCGTGGACGACGATCGAAGCCCTGGCGCTGGGCGGGCTCGTGCTGATCGTGGCGCTCCGTCACCTCGGCGCCCGTCGGGTGGAGGCGCTCGAGATGCCGGTCGTCGACGCCCCCCGTTGGCCGCCCCCGCTGCCGGATCAGGTGTTCCACCATCCCTGGCCCGCTGCGTTCGTGCGCGACGGCGACCGGTTGGAGTCCGAGCCGGAGCTCACCGGCGCCCGCTGATCGCGGCGCCGAACCACAACGGGTCCTCCGCCGGTTCGGAGGGCGACGATCGGCCCGTGTTCTCGGCGTCCGCCGGCGCGCACCATGGGTCGTGAGAGCGAACGTCATGGTGGCCGCGTTGGTACTGGTGGTCGTGGGCGCGTGCACGAGCCCGGCGACGGTGTCACCGACGTCCACGACCCCCGTTGCGACGACGACCACGACGCCGGTCGCCACGACGACCGGCACCGGCACATCCACCACGACCGGGGCGGCGACCACGGTGCCGCCCACCAGCGTCACGGCGACGACGGTGGCGCCGACGACGGTGGCGCCGACGACCACGGTGGTGTGCGCGGCGACGGGGACGCTCGCCGACACCACCGTGAACTTCCCCAACGGCATGAGCGCGCTCGTCGGCACGGACATCCGCACCGGGGCGCACCCGTGCTTCGAACGCGTCGTCATCGAGTTCGGATCGTTCGATCCCGCCTTCCCGGCCACGGCCGCATTCGCGCCTGGGTACTGGGTCCGCTACGCCGAGCGCCCCATCTTGCAGAGCCCGATCGGCGAACCGGTCGAGGTGCTCGGCGACGCGGTGCTCATCGTCGGCGTCGGGTCGTGGATGGGTGACATGGAGGGCCACGGCTACGCGGGGTCGCACGACATCCGGCCCACCAACGTCTCCCACATCCGCCAGCTGCTGCAGATCGAGAACTACGAGGGCATGACGAACTGGGCGATCGGCCTCGACCGCGCCTACCCGTACTCGGCGTTCACGCTCGACGGACCGCCGCGGCTCGTGATCGACCTGTTCGTCAGCTGAAGGCGTCGATGACGGCGGCGAACCGTTCCACCGCGCCGGCCTCGGCGAGATCGGGCAGGCTCACGATCGCGGTGCCCACCCCGAGCGCGGCCAGCTGGCGGTAGCGGGCGATCTGGTCGGCGACGGTGCCGGCGTTCGTGCGTGTCGCCCACCGTTCGGCCGCCGTGCGGCGCGGCCTCGTCCGCTCCACCAGGCCCGCCACGTCCGCCGCGTCCGAGCCGACGAGCGTGGTCGAAAGCTGGGTGACCTCGACGTGGGCAGGGTCGCGCCCGACCGTGGCGCAGTGGGCGCGCAGCACCGCCACCTTGCGACGAATCACGTCGGCCTCGCCGACGACGTTGATGGCGTCGGCGTAGCGGGCGGCCAGCGCGAGCGTGCGCCGCTCGCCGCCGCCCCCCACCAGGATCGGCACGCGCTCCTGCAGCGGTCGCGGATAGCAGAGTGCCTCGGGGATGTGCACGGTCCGACCCGTGTAGGCGGGTGTGCCGGGACCCCATAGCAGCGGCAGCGCCTCGAGCGCATCCTCCAGCACGGCGTAGCGGTCCGGCACGGGCGGGAACGGCAGGCCCACGGCCTGGTGTTCGGCCGCATACCAGCCGAGCCCGAGGCCGCACACCGCCCGCCCACCCGACAGCACGTCGAGCGTGGCGACGATCTTGGCGAGCACACCGATCGGACGGAACGTGACGGGCGTGACGAGGGTGCCGAGCCGAAGCGACGACGTGGCGCCCGCGAGGTAGCCGAGCGCCGTCCAACTGTCGAGCATGTCGAGCCAGGGTGGACCGAACATCGGGATCTGGCGCAGATGGTCCATGAGCCACAGCGAGGAGAACCCCGCCTCCTCGGCGGCGCGGCCGATCGTCGCCAGGCGCGAGGCGATCTCGGACGGACCACCCGACCACGTGAACGTCGGCACCTGCAGGCCGAAGCGCAGCGACGCCGACGCGTCGGCCCTGGTGCTGGTCTCGGTGTGGGCGGCCGCGATGTGGCGTGGCGCCAGGCGCACCACCGCCGGTTCGAGCACGAGCGCGAAGCCCTCGTCGTCGACGAGCGGACGTTGGATGCCGAAGGTGCGTCGCTGCTGGGTCAGGACTCGTTCGGGAACGGGTTTGGCGCGCACGCGGTTGCGGTGCCGGCACTCGGCCGTCGGCACGTCGAACACCACGGCGACGGGCGTCATGTCGGCGGCGTGAGCGGCGTCGACCCAGCGCCGACGCCGCTCGGCGTCGAGACCGAGGGTGTCGACCACGGTGGTCAGACGGCGGGCCAGGCGGCTCGTCACGATGCGTTCCAGGAGCTCGAACGCGTCGTCGCTCGCCGTCAGATCGTCCTCGCCGGCGCCCACGACGGCGCGCAACCGATCGCTCGAGACGACCTGATCGGGTGTGAAGTTCGCCGCCGCCCACGTCGACTTACCGGCACCGGACGGGCCCACCAGCACGACCACGCATGGGGAGGGGAGCACCGCGGGAACGTCCACGGGCGCAGTCTCGCAGGGGTTTTCGCGTCCGGCGGCGCCCACGCTGCATCGGAAACCCCCGTTTTCCGGGGGTATCCGCGCATTCGGTCGCAGGATTGGTCACGATGTAGCCGCTCAGATCCACGAGGAGGAAGCATGAACCGCAAGGAACTCGTCGCCGCAGTGGTGGCGCACACCGGTCAGGAAAAGAAGACGGTGGAGGCCGTGATCGGCGGCTTCGTCGATGCCACCCTGGCGTCGGTCGCCAAGGGTGAGGTCGTGACCCTGCCCGGGTTCGCCAAGTTCGCCAAGGTGAAGCGGGCGGCCCGCACGGGTCGCAACCCCGCCACCGGCGAGACCATCAAGATCAAGGCGTCCGTCAAGGCTCGCATCACCCCGCTGAAGGGCTTCAAGGACGTCGTCGCCGGCACCGCGGCTGCCCCGAAGCTCAACAAGGCCGTGGCCGCTCCGGCCGCTCCGGCCAAGAAGGCGGCCCCGGCCGCCAAGAAGGCTGCTCCGGCCAAGAAGGCGGCCCCGGCCGCCAAGAAGGCTGCTCCGGCCAAGAAGGCCGCACCGGCCAAGAAGGCCGTGGCCAAGAAGGCCGTCGCCAAGAAGTGATCCGGCTCGGTGCCGCCCCGGCCCCCGCTTCGGCGGGGTCCACCGGGGCGGCACCGCCGCGTCCGGGCGCAGGCCCGGCCGAGTCCGGCTGATCGCCCCAATGCTCGACATCACCAGGTTGCGCTGTGGGCGCCGAGCGGCGAGGCCGGGCGGTCCCAACGCATCGGGGCACCTTCGATGACGAGTGGCGGCCGCAGGCGGCGGACGACGCCCCACGCCGTGCGCTCCGGAGCCGGCGCCCAGTCGTCGTCGGCCAGCGGGGCCAGCGCGTCGTCGAACGAGCCCGGTGGGCCGTCGAGGAGCAGCGCGGCGGAGCGGGCGAGCGAGCAGCGCACCGTCGCGGCCGCGCCGGTGGTGCGGCGCTCGCGCAGGCCGCGCACGGCCGCCGCGGCCAACAGGTAGCCCGTGGCGTGGTCGAGCGCCTGCACCGGCAAGGGCGTCGGCCGGCCACCGCCGGTGCGCACCATGCCGGCGTGAGCGATGCCGGCCGACATCTGCACCAGGCTGTCGAAGCCTCGGCGAACAGCCCACGGGCCGGTGAAACCGTAGGCGTCGAGGGCGACGTCGACGATTCCGGGGTTGACCGCACGGCGGTGGTCGGCGCCGAGCCCGAGCCGTTCGAGTGCGTCGTTGCGGTAGCCGTGCACGAGCACATCGGCGCGGGCGAGCAACGCATCGAAGGTGGCGCGCCCGCCCGCGTCGCGCAGATCGAGCCGGGCGCACCGCTTGCCGAGCGTCACGTCGGGCACGACCGCTGGCTCGTTCCACGCCGGCGGGTCGACGCGCAGCACGTCGGCGCCGAAGCCGGCCAGGAAGCGCGTGGCCACCGGCCCGGCCAGCACCCGGGTGAGGTCGAGCACGCGCACGCCGGCCAGCGGGCGCTCGGGTGGGGCGTTCGTCGCGGTGGCCGGCGACGCGTCGTGCATCGACCACGCGACGAGCGGCTCGGCGGCGACCGCACGTCCCTGCGGGTGGGCGCGCCAGGCGTCGGCGTCGCGCAGGCCGGCAGCACAGCCGCCGGCCGCCACCACGGCGGACTCGAGCTCGTCGGCGCGCCAGCGGTGCACGGCGGCGGCCACCGCGTCGCGCTCGCCCGGGGTGCCGAGCACACCCAGCGCAGCAGCGCGATGATGCGGCGCGTTCGTGTGCAGGCGGATCCAGCCGTCGGCAGTGGCGTAGTCGCCGGCGACGACGTCCCACACGGGCGGCAGCTCCCAACCGACGGGCCGCATCGACGAGGCGAACCACCACGACGCCAGCCGCCGGTCGACGGCGACGGCGCGGTCACCGCCGGCGAGTGCGGCTACCTCGGCGCCCGCTGCGGCCACGCTGGCGGCGGCGAGATCGGTGACGGCGAACGCCGATGCGAACGCACCCTCGCCCGTGAACGCCACCGACCCGTCGTCGTCGTGCCCGAGGGCGCGCTGGATCTCGGGCAGGAACGCATTCGTGGTCACGACGCGAGCATCCGGTGGGGGCGTCACCGGGTCAAGGTTGATCGACGTCAACGTTGCGCGGCGCAACGTCGGACAAGATGGAGCCATGGACCGGGCGACGACGATCGTCGAGCAGGACACGTTCGTCTGCGAGGCGCGCGACGCAGTGCGCGCGTTGGTGATCGCGGCCGTGGTGCTGCTGGTGCTGCTGGCCGCGACCGGCGCCGCCTCGCTCGCGGGCCACGGCGCGTGGGCATTCGGTTTGGTCGTAGCCGCCGGTGCCCTCTTCGGGCTGCTTCTCGCCGCTGAGAGCGTCATGAGCTTGCTTCGCGCCGCCCGGATCGACGTACCGGCGTTCCGCGCGGGGCGAGTCTCCTGGGATTCGGGAAGCGCTATCCGGTGTTCCGCACGCTGACGCTGAGCGACGCGCGGCCGAACCTCCTGGTCGTCCTCCATGCCCCCGTGGACATGGCGTGACGGGGACCGTCAGTCGACGATGGCCTGGTACGTGAGGGCGCGCAGGTCGAGCTCGAGCTGTTCGAACGACACCATGTGCTGGGTGAACAGCAGGCCCACGAGGTCCTCGACCGGGTCGACCCAGAAGTAGGTCTTGGCCGCGCCGGCCCATCCGAACTCACCCACCGATCCGTAGCCACCCGAGGCAGCGGGGTCGAGCATCACCCGCGACCCGAGGCCGAAGCCCCAGCCCGGGTTCGGCACGCCGCCGAGCGCGTACGGCAGCAGCTCGGGCGCCAGATGGTTGCTGTGCATCAGCTGGCCCGTGGTGCGGCTCATCACGCGCGTGCCGTCGAGCTGGCCGCCGTTGAGCAGCATCTGGGCGAAGCGGCCGTAGTCGCCGATGGTCGAGAACAGGCCGACGCCGCCCCGCACGAACACGTCGGGCGTGTCGGTGGGATAGGTGCCCGACACGTCGATGCGCTCGTTGAAGCCGTTGAGCCAGGCGCCGAAGATGGCCCCGAACGTCTGGTTCTCGCCGATCAGGTCGGGCAGGCCGTACATGGCCGAGAGGCGATCGAGCTTCGCCTCGGGCACGCCGAAGGCCGTGTCGACCATGCCGAGCGGGCCGAACAGGCGCTCCTGCAGGAAGGCGCCGAGCGGCTGGCCCGAGATGACCTCGATGAGCCGCGCCGCGACGTCGATGCCTACGCTGTAGTGCCACTGCGAGCCGGGCTGGAAGGCGAGCGGGAGGGTGGCCAGCTCGTCGATCACGGCCTCGAGCGTCCGCGTCGCGTCGTGCATCAGCTTGGCCTCGCGGTACCGGTCGGCCACCGCGAAGTCCTGGAGGAAGTCGTACGTGAGTCCGCTCTGGTGCGAGAGGACGTCGCGGATCGTCATGGGGCGCAGCGGGTCGACGAGGCTCCCGTCGGGCAGCTGCACCTTCACGGTGCCGAACGCCGGGAGGTACTTGGCGACGGGGTCGAGCAGCCGGAACCGGCCCTCCTCGGCGAGCAGCATCAGCGCGGTGCTGACGATCGGCTTCGTCATCGAGTAGATCCGGAAGATCGTGTCGGCGGTCATCGGCTTGCCCGCCTCCTTGTCCCGGCTGCCGTACTGGGCCGCGAATGCGGTCTGGCCGTGGCGGGCGATGAGGACGCTCACGCCGGCGAACGTGCCCGAGTCGACCTGGGCCTGCATCACAGGGTGGATGCGGGCCAGTCGTTCCGCGCTCATGCCTACGGATTCGGGTGCTGCGCTCATCTCGTCCCCCCACGGTGTCGGCGCGGGCGACGGGCGCCCCGCGTTCGACGGGAAGGTAGCGCGAGCGGCGGACGGTCGCCCGATCGGCCCGCACCCGCCGTTCCGAGCCCGCACCGTCTCACCGACGAGACGCACGGGGCGGAGAAGCCCGGGCCGACCGCTCGGTTCTCGTTCCGAGCCCGTTCGGTCTCACGGGTGGGACGGATGGGGCGGAGAACGCGCTGTGCTCGACTCCGGCGCCGGTCAGGCCAGCGCGGCTG
>JANPGL010000678.1:0-5872 GCA_031423915.1 Actinomycetes bacterium
GCCCCAAAATCTCCTCCGGACCCGCCACCCCCGCCGAGCGCGCCCTCCGCCGGGGCGGCGACGGGCCGGGCTCGGGGGTCATCGGGGGGGGCGCCGCCGGCGCCGCCGCCGTGGCGTTCGCAGCGCGAGGGGCCAAGGCCATCGCCGTCGACCCCTCGGCCGAGGCGCTGGCGGCGACGCGGGCACGGGCCGCCGAGCTGAGCGAACCCGGCGAGGAGCTGCGCGTCGAGTGCCACCCCGGCGACCTCGCCGACCTCGGCTTCGCCACGTCGGGCAGCGTCGACCTGGTGTTCTCGGCGGTGGCGCTCGGAGCCGTCGACGACCTCGCCCGCGTGCTGCGCCAGGTGCACCGCGTGCTCAAGCCAGGCGGCCTGTTCGTGTTCTCCGTGCCCCACCCGCTCACCGCCATGCTCGAGGCGGGGGCCGGCCGATACGGCGACGGCCGCACGATCAGCGACATCTTCATGGCGTTGGTGCGCACCAACTTCCAGGTCGAGGTGCTGGCCGAGCCCGAGGCGCGCGGCGGCAGCGCCACGCCGCCCATGCTCGTGCTCCGCTGCCGCAAGCTCGGCGTGTAGCCGAACGCTCAGTCCTCGTCGTCGCCGTGACGGCCACCGATGCGGACCGGCGGCTCCACCGTGACGGGCGGCGCCGTGATGACGGCGGTGAACGCGGCCAACGACACCGCCGGGATGACCGATGTGTCCATGCCGGCCACGGTGGCGGCGTCGCACAGCGACGCGGGCAACGCCGAGGCGCGCGCCGGGCCCCGACGCGTCAACGCGTCGACCGCGCCGGCGTAGGCGACCGTGTCGTAGAGCAGCCCGATGTGGGTCGTCACCCGGCCGGGACAGATGTCCTGCACCGCGATGTTCGACGCGCCGGCCAGCTTCGAGGTGTCCGTCGGGAACACCGTCTCGTCGGTGGTCGATCGGATGGTCGTGTACGACACGCCGCGCCCCCACAGCTCGCGCGGGGCGTTCAGCGCGGTGAGGAGCTGCGAACCGACCGACTGTTGCAGCACCGCGACCGCGCACCCGGCGGCGCACAGCGGCGCCGCCACGGCCGTGCCGTGCTGGGTGCCGGCCATCAGCACCAGGTCGTCGACGTCACGAGCGATCTCGGGGTGCAGCCGGATGGCGAGCCGGGGCAGCACGCCGCCCTGGCTGTGGCCGATCACGTCGACCCGACGGTCGTGGCGGTGGGCGACCAGTGCGATGGCACCCGCCACCCAGTCGGCCGACGCCTGCATGTCGCCGACTTCGCGACCCGGCAGGTCGACCGTGCACACCCGGAAGCCATCGGCCACGAGCGCCGGCTGGAACGAGGTCGACCAGCTCTCCGCGGCGGTGGAGCCCGTGCCGTGCACGAGCAGCACGGGGCCCGAACCGCGCCGGTCGCGCCCGGTGCAGCGCACCGACGCCGACACGTCGGGAAGTTCGTGGCCGTCGCGGCGACCATCGCCGCCGTCGCCGTCATGGGCCGACGCGGCCGAGGCGCCGAGCGGCGTTACCAGTGCCGCGACGAGCATCGCGACGGCGAGACGACCAACGGAACGGACGTGCATGGGTCCCCCCTCACGGTGCACCGCCCCCCAGGCGACGCGCCGGCGGACGGTAGCAGGCCGCCCGGAGCGCTCAGGACGGGGTGAAGAACGCGTCGGGCAGCGACGCCGCCGGCAGCACGTCCCACACGAACTCGGTGGTCGAATCGACGGCGAGCGGCACCTCGCCGACCGCGTCGCCTGTGACCTCCACGCGCAAAGGCATCATCGAGGCGGCGTCGAGGAACACGGTGCGCCGGTAGGTGCCGGCCAGCTCCGGCGGGCCGTCGGTGGGAAGTGCGCCACCTTTGGACACGAGCACGATGACCGGCTTGCCCTCGCGCATCGCCGCGTCGATCGCCACCGACCCGTTGTCGTGCAGCACCTTGGCGCAGTCGAGCACCAACGTGACGACGGCGGGGGCGCCGAAGCACGGGGCGGTGGTGGCCGCGCCGGTCGGTCCCGTCGCCTTCCCGAGGTTGCGGGCCACGTCGACCCACACCTCGGTGCGCGTCGTGCCGCCGATCGCCGCCGTGCGCGTCCGGACCGCGTGGTAGACGCCACCCAGGTTGCGCAGCCCGTCGGTCAGGCGTTGGTACACCTCGGCCGGGCTGGCCGGCGCGTCGACGCCGGGCGCCGGGCCAAGCGTGGTGGTGACGGCGCGCACCACGCTGGTGGCCCCCACGGCCTTCGCGCCCGACAGCGTCGCCTGCGGGTCGTCGCCGCCGCACGCGGTGCAAGCCACCAGCAGCGCCGCCGCGGCGAGGAACGGCAACGGACCACGGCGACGCACCGGCCCATCCTGACCGCGCCGGGACCCCACGGCCAGCCGCGCCGGTCGCGCCGGCCGTCTCGGCGTGTCAGCCGGCCATCGTCAACCCGCCCGAGACGCTCAGCACCTGGCCGGTGACGAACGCCGCGTCGTCGGAGGCGAAGAAGGCGATGGCGCCGGGCAGGTCGTCGGGCTGCCCGATGCGACCCAGCGGCACCGAACGGCGGAACGCCTCCATGAGCTTGTCGGGGTTGGCCGCGCCGTTCTTGAACTCGGCGAACAGCGCCGTGTCGGTGGGGCCCGGGCACACGACGTTCACGGTGATGCCGTGGCGGGCGTGCTCGCGCGCCAGCGTCTTGGAGAGCGCCACCAGCCCGCCCTTGCAGGCGGCGTACACGGCCTCGCCCGACGACCCGACGCGCGCCGCGTCCGACGAGACGGTGACCACTCGGCCCCGCCTGCGCTCGACCATGCCCGGCAGCACGGCGTGCAGCATGTTGAGCGCGCCCACCAGGTTGATGGCGATGAGCCGCTGCCAGTCGTCGGCCGTGGTGGCCAGGAAGGGCTTGAACACGTCCCACCCGGCGTTGTTCACCAGCGCGTCGATCGGGCCGAGCTGCGCCCCGGTCGCGGCCACCGCCGCGTCGACCTCGGACCGTTCGGCGATGTCGCAGCGCAGCGCCACGGCGTCGCCGCCGTCGGCGCGGATGGCCGCAGCCACCGCCTCGGCCGGTTCCAGCTGCACGTCGAGCACGGCGACCCGCGCCCCTTCGGCCGCCAGCCGCCGGCACGTCGCGCCGCCGATGCCGCCGCCGCCTCCGGTCACCACCACGGTCCTACCGTCGAACCTTCGCATCGCCGATCACCCCCGGCGGTCGACCCTACTGGCGTGCGTCCCACCAGGCGTGCAGGCGACGGCGGATCTCGGCGTCGCCGAGCTCGCCCTCTTCGAGCCGGATCTCCATGAGGAAGGCGAGCGCCTCGCCGATGACGCGGCCCGGCGGCACGTCGAGCTCGGCCATCACGGCCACGCCGTCGAGCTCGGGGCGCAGCGCGGCCAGCTCCTCCTCGTTCTGCAGCTCGACGATGCGCTCCTCGAGCTCGTCCATGCGCTTGCCCAGCACGGCCGCCTTGCGTTCGTTGCGCGTGGTGCAGTCGCACCGCGTCAGCACGTTGAGCTCGGTCAGGTAGGCCCCGGCGTCGCGCACGTAGCGGCGGACCGCCGAGTCGGTCCACCCCATCTTGTAGGTGTGGAACCGCAGGTGCAGGTCGACCAGCTCGGTCACCGCGGCGACGTCGTCGTTCGAGTAGCGCAGCGCGGTCATCCGCTCGCGGGTCATGCGGGCGCCGACCACGTCGTGGTGGTGGAACGTGACGCCCTTGCCTTTGCGGTAGCCACGCGTCTTCGGCTTGCCGACGTCGTGGAACAGGGCGGCCAGGCGCGTCCGGCGGAAGTCGAACGACGGCGCGGCGTCGGGCCGCACGTTCTCGACGACGGCCAGGGTGTGGGTCAGCACGTCCTTGTGACGGTGGATCGGGTCCTGCTCCAACTTCATCGACGGCAGCTCGGGCAGGAACTGGTCGCACAGCCCGGTGTCGATGCAGAACCACAGGCCGGTCGACGGGTGGTCGACCACCATGAGCTTGTCGAACTCGTCGCGGACGCGCTCGGCCGACACGATGGCGAGCCGCGCCGCCATCTCCCGGACCGCCTCCACCAGCGCGGCGTCGGGCTCGAGACCGAGGCGGGCGATGAAGCGGGCGGCGCGCAGCATGCGCAACGGGTCGTCGTTGAAGCTGACGTGCGGGTCGAGCGGGGTGCGCAGGCGCTTGGCCAGCAGGTCGATGGCGCCGCCGTGGGGGTCGATCAGCTCGGGTGTGCCGGCGTCGATCCGCAGCGCCATGGCGTTGATGGTGAAGTCGCGACGAGACAGGTCTTCGTCGATGTCGTCGCCGAACGTCACCTCGGGCTTGCGGCTCTCGGCGTCGTAGCGCTCGGCCCGGTGGGTGGTGATCTCGAACGTCCGGTCGCCCACGCGCGCCCCGATGGTGCCGAAGCGCTCACCCTGCGTCCACACGGCGTCGGCCAGGCCGCGCAGCAGCTCCTTGATGCGGTCGGGGCGTGCCGGCGTGGTCAGGTCGAAGTCGACGGCGTCGGTGCCGAGCAGGAGGTCGCGCACCGTGCCGCCCACCAGGTACAGGGGCACGTCGGCGGCCGCGAAGCGGGCGGCCAGGGGCGCCAGCTCGGCGAGCACGGGGGCGAAGCGGTCGGGGATCATCGGAGGTCCGAGGATATCGGCCCGCCGCACTGCGGTCCGGGGTCGATCCCGGCAGGGCGACCGCGTCGAGCGCCTCAGCCGAGACTCGAGCTCACGCCCCGCTGACGATCACGACCTCGTTGCCTTCGGGGTCGGCGACCCGCCGGCGACCCTCCGACTCGTCGAGGAGTCGGCCACCCGCGGCGACGGCCGCGGCGACGCGCGCTGGCGCGAGGTCCGATGGCACCGCGAGCTCGACGTGGATGCGGTTGCGCTGCCGGCGCCGCTCCGTCTCGGCAGCCTCGAGCTCCTGGAACACCAGCACCGGGTTCAGCCGCCGCGGATCGTGGATGTCGGTGACCCCGGCTCGACGGTCGTGGGTGTATCCGAGTGCAGCGACCCAGAACACGCGGACTGCGGCGAGGTCGGCGGCGTCGTAGAGGACCTGAGCGAAACGCGGCAGCGCCGGATCCGCCGTGGTGCCGAGGTCGCGGGCAACGGTCTGGAGGTTCTCGGCGAGGTCGGCGAAGTCGAGCTCGAGACCATGGGCGTCGACCTCCCACTGGTCCTTCCCGCTGTCGATGATCACGAGCCCGGGGCGCAGGTCGATCAGCAGCGGGAAGCCCGTGTCGTCGGCCAGCGCTGCGGCTGCGACGGCCAACTCACGCTGCTGCGTCCGCGAGGTCGTGCGATAGCACGCCATCGCGCTGAACACCGCCTGCCAGTCGGCGGTCCCGATCCTGTCGCCGAGCGCGTCGCCCGGCACCAGGTCGACCTCGTTGCCGTCGGGGTCGGCGTGGCAGACCCCGTACGGTCCGAACGCCTCGCCCAGATTCGCCTGCTCGACCGCTGCGGCCGGCCGCACGACGTCGAGGTGCACGCGGTTCCGATGCGGCCGCAGCTGCGTCGAGTGCCGGATCCGGATCGCCGGGTCGCGCCGCAACGGATCCACCAACCCGCCGTCCTGTCCGGGCGCGTAGTCGAGCACGCGCTGCCAGAACCGCCTCACCTCCGTCGGGTTGGCGGATTCGAACACGACGCTCAGGTGCTGCAGCACGCCAGGGCTCGCCGCCAGCCCGAGATCGCGCGCGGCCGCCGACACCGCCTCGGCGTGCTCGTCCGAATCGAGGCGCACCCGCAGGCCTGTCGCCCGCAGGTCGACCACGATCGCGGCCGACGTCTCCACGATGCGCCCGGCCAGCGCGGCCCCCGCGATCGGCGACGGCGCGTCGAACCACGCCGTCGGAACACCATCGAGAACCCGCCAATCCGGTCCGATCCCGGTCATGCCCGGCAACC
>JANPGL010000679.1:0-7818 GCA_031423915.1 Actinomycetes bacterium
ACCGACCCGATCTTTCAGGGCGCGTCCGACTTCGACCTCGAGCTGATCGAGAGCCGCACACTCGACGGCCACACCCAAGAGCTCATCTACCGGCCCACCCTGCACGTCTGAGCTGAGGCCAGCTCGGACCGGAATGCCGCGTCGAGTTTGCAGAACCACACGCCATCGGGAAACTCGGCGACGACCCCCACGGGCGACCGCCAAGGCCAACGCGGTCTTGCCGGCCCCCGCCCGTCAACGTCAACAACCTGTGCTCTCCAACAAGACTGCGTACGAGCTCGAACTCGTCGGTACGACCGACGAGCGGCCCAGGATCAGAGGGCCCGCCCAACCGCATCTCTCGCGGTCAGCGTGGGCGTCGGTGAACCGGGCCACGTCAGTTCAAACATGCTCGGGCGAGCGAAACGAGCGCAACTCGTGGACGCCGACGTCGACCAAGGCGAACTCGGCAGGCAACTGACCGCGCACGATGTCGGCCGTCGTTCGCGACATGACGCCGTGCCCACCCTCCGCGAGTGCCATCAGCCGCGCCTTCCGATTCACCACCGACCCGAAGTAGTCACCATCACGCTCTTCGGCCTCGCCGGTGTGGAGCCCCATTCTCACGCCGAGCAGAACCGGCTCCGGCCATCGCGCCGCAGCCATCGCCACCTGCGGAGCGACAGCCGCGCCGCTGGCATCGAGCGCCCGAGCGAACACGGCCGTAAACCCATCCCCTCCGGTGGCGAACACCGTTCCGCCCCGACTCGCGATTGCCGAGCGTAGGACGACGTCGTGACGAGCCAACGCCACCGCCATCGAGGACAGGCAGGCTCGGTGTCCGACGCCGCGGTCGATCCCTCAATGTTAGTCAACAGGATCGTCACCGTGCCCGTCGGCAACCCCATGGACCATCACGCTACGTCACCCATCGGACCCGGCACGCAAGGCAGCACATGAGACCGTTCGAACCCGCGTCCGGCTGAGCTGCACGGTCCATCCGGCGCTCGGGCGCCAGCGGGATCGCTCACCACCGCAGCGCCGGACATGGATATCATGACGCCGTCAGTCCTACCTGCGAGCGTGGTGTTCTGGCGACGGTAACTACTGGATCGCGCTTGACGAGCGGGACGCCAACATTAGCGAACCGTCGGTCGTGTGGTCCGACAACGGGCTTGACCGAGACGTCCGGCTGGCGGCCACTTCGGCGAGTTCGTTCGCGCCGTTACCCCGCCACCACCCGATTGAGGCTGGACTGCTCGCCCCGACGCCGGAATCGACGCGACGGAGGTGCGCTCGGTATCACTTGCGAGCAACCTCGACCTGCCACCCGGGAACCGGCGCAGTGCGGTGCGGACGTCGCTCGGGATCGGCGAGCGGCACACGACTCCGGTCCGGTCCCCCGGCTGCCGCGCCGCGGAGTTTGGCGGCGGGGCGATCCTCGAAGTGCCTGGTGGCGTCGTTGGCCGCAACAGGTCCGCCGGAACCAGCGTTGCGTTTACACCCGAGGATCGTTGTGGAGGAATCTGAGCGTGACATACGCCAGATGGTCGAAGGTGCGCTCGTTGGCAGCGGCATGGTGGCCGAGGATGGTCCCGTCGCGTTGGCAGCGCGCGAGTGTGCTGGCGGCCGATTGCGGCGGCGCCGGCGAGATCGAAGCATGTTCGAACCACTTGCGCGCCGGTCATCGCGGCGTGAGTCGCCGCCAGGCCGAGACGGCTGCGGGCCGAAACCGGCGGGGTTCCATGTTGGGCCGCCGTCCAGAGATCATCGAGCGTCCGTTCCATCCCGGCGTGTGCTGCCAGCCAGCCGGGCTCGGTCGCGCCGAGTTCGCGCAGGAAGGCCTGCTCGGTGATCAGCGAACTCGAGGTGCCCGGTCGCTGCTTGGTGCGGGCGAAGGCGGCGACTTCGTCGCGCTCGGCGCGCGATGCCGAGTTGGGTGGCGGCGACGGCGACGGCGGTTGGCCAGTGACCCCGCCCGTAGGCGCCGATCGGACCCGGTGCAAGCGCCGCGTCGAGGGGAACGGGGAGTCGGAACGTCCATGTCGTGGGAACAACCTGGCGTGTGATGCGAACGGTGTCGCTCGAGGTGCCGCGCAGCCCGATGACGTCCCAGCTCGAGAATGGACTTCCCCCTCGTTGACAGACACCTAGTTTGAGGCGGGCTGAGGCCCGCTCTCGGACCGAGTCCTGATGCCTCGTCCTCATCCGTCGGAGTTCCCTCAGCGCGTCGTGGAACTGGGGCGCCAACGCAACAAGCCGATCGCCCGGATCGCCGAAGACCTCGGGAATCTTCAGTGGCGCTTTCCTCGACCGCCGCGCCGAGCGCAGCACGACCAAATCGCCGCTACCCATCGGCGTCGGCTGAGGTGAGATCCGATCGGCCGAACGCTCGATCACAGGACCATCTCGGGGTTCGATGTCCCGAGCAGCCTGCCACCGACGGCACGTGCGAGGGGATCCGGCGCGAGGGCGGCGTGGCCTAGTCCGGCTTGCAGATCGGCGTAGCGCCGCTGGAGCGGGTGCCCGATGAACACGGAGCGGCCGCTGCCGGCCCGGAACAACGCAGCGCAGGACTCGGCGATGAGCTCACAACCGCGTGTCAGGTTCCATCGGCATCGGCCGCGCTGCTCCATCGTGGCAGCCTCCCCCTCAATGGCCATCTGCCAGAGTTCGGTGGCGTCCACATGCATGCGAGCGCGCGCGGCGTCAATCGTCCACACTGCTTCGGCGAGCCGCCGCTGAGTTAGCGCATCATCACAGGCAGGCCGCCCACCGAGTTCGCGGGTTCTTGTCTGCTCCGTCCACGTCTCGACGAAGCCCTGTGCGCACCCGTGGATCGATGCGGCAAGTGCCATGCTGAAAACGACAGAGAACGGCAGGCGATACAACGGGCCGTCGTTGCGAGCCCGACCAGGCAGCTCGCGATTGAACATGTAGTCGAGATGGGACTGCGTGCGATGCTCCGGGACGAAGGCGTCGTCGACAACGACGTCCTTGCTGCCGGTCCCGCGCATCCCGGTGACGTGCCAGGTGTCGTCGATTCGGTACTGATCTCGGTAGAGGATGAACGAGCGGAACTCCGGAACATCACGCCCGTCGATCTGCTGCACCCCTGCCATCGCCCCCAGGTTCACCCCGACACAGTGATCACAGCCGGTGGAGAACGACCATCGTCCGCGGACGATGTACCCGCCAGGAACCGCATGTGCCTTTCCAGTCGGGTTGTAGGACGACGAATGCATGCGCGTCGGGTCCTCACTCCACATCTCGGCCTGGGCCTCTTCGCTGAACAACGAAAGCTGCCAGGGATGCACACCGATCACACCCGCCACCCATCCCGCCGAGCTGGCGACACGTGACAGCTCGTGGGTCTGCTCGAGAAATTCCGTAACGTGGACCTCGCCTCCGCCCCATCGGCCTGGCTGCAACACGCGCAGGAGCCCGTTGTCGAGCATGGCGCGCCAGCTCTTCTCCGTTAGCGCTCCCAGGCGGTCGCTTTCGACCTCCTCGTCGGCGAGCAACGAGGCGATGGAGCTGACCCGGTCGAGTGTCGTGGCCATAAGGCTTTCTACCAGTGAAGCGGATTGAGGTCACCCGCCGATGCGCACGTAGCCGACGCGAGGCGCACCGAAGCGCAGTGACGTCACGGGGCGGACAGCCCCATCGACTCCGACACAGCCACCGCCACGGAGGGGCGTGATCACGACACCGACCCCGTCCGTGATCCGGAGGAGCAGGGCCCTCGACGACACCTGCGCTTCAGCGCCGACGCGGCGCGCTCCAATGCCGAGCCATCCACCAGACTCGGCGGTACGGGACACCACTCCCCCCGATCGCCGCCCGGGGAGCGACGTCGCCGACGTCGCTGCGTTTGTGTGCGGGGACCCGCCGACTCGGCGTCGAGGGTACCAGGGGCGGCGTGAACGACATCGACCTGCTGCACGCGCTGGGTTGGGAAATGGAGTTGTTTTTCGAGCGACACCTCGCCACCACCAAGGAGTATTTTCCCCACGACTACATCTCCTACGGCCGGAGGCGCGAGGGGGTGCGAAGGTCTCCCATGAGTGGAGGCCGATGCGGATCTGGCCTGAGCCACCACCGACGGTGGCGTCCGGAGTGCACTGGTGGTCAAGGTGCTCACCGAGGACAACGTGCCGGTCTGCTTCCGCACCATCGAACGCCTGCTCGATGGACCGCCGAAGAAGGCCGCCACGCCATGGCCATCTACGGCTATCTCATGGCCACCAGAGCGGTCGATCCTGTCGCTGTTGAGCGAGCGCGCATGGCCCAGGTGTCCGCCGGGCGCACGCCTGAGCCCCCACAGCCGCTGAGGGCATGGTGTGGGGCGTGTTGCAGGAACTGGCAACCCGCATCGCTCATCACAACACTGGACGTCTCCTCGGAGATCCTGCGGGTCGCCGCGTGATGAAACGGGTCGCGGCCGACAAGAACCTGCACCCCCTCTTCTACCGGGATCCAACCACGGCCGCGATGGCTCCCGATCCCAGCACGATGGTCCGAGCGATCGAGCGCCAGGTGGTGGGCTTCGAGATGCCCGGCGCCGGTAACCCAGGGTTCAGCGCACATCCCGCGGCGATTGCTTGAGCGGGCATCTACGACCTAGCCATTCACCACGACCAGATCCTCGGGCCCGTGGTGGTGCGTCACTGGGCCGTGACCGAACTGACGGGGCTGGACACCGACCCGGAACGCGCACGCGCCCGTCTCGTCGATCGCCTGCGAAAGAGCGAACGGGTTGCCCGCCGGCTGTGCGAACGCCGCCACGAGCTCGACCGATCACCGACTGGTTGACCGCGTGCGGCCCGATTGCAGCATCACCCTTCCCCGCACCAGATCGCGGTGACCTGATGGCAACCGACCGGTCCGCGGCGTAGGCCGTACAGTCTGGCAGCGACCGTCAAGCATCGAAGCGATGAGGACGGCACAGGACCCCGATGCGCAGCTCGCGGTGTCCGAGCCGTAATGTGCGCCCTCGACGAGCCCCGATCGAACGACGTCCACCATCGCCGTCACAGCGGCGAGCATACGGTCGGGTCGTTGCTCACACGCCGGTCATCGAACGGAACGCCAGTGTGGTGCCCCCGGCTATCAGCGCCAACGCGGTGACGACGGGGGCGAACCGCAGCACCGAGTCCAGCCACCGGGTGCCGTACCAATGGCGCTCGAGCCAGCCCTGTAGGCGCACCAGGGCGACGCCGGCGGCCAGCAGCGTCGCCGCCATGCCGACGCCGTAGACGGCGACGAGCACGACACCGAACCATGTGCGCCCGAGGGCGGCCGCACCGAGCAGGACCACCAGAGCGGACGGCGTCGGCACCATGCCGCCCGCCATACCCATAGCGACGAGCCACCGCCGCGAGAGCGGCGCGTCCCCGGCATGGTCCTGGTGCCCGTGGTCGTCGTACTCGTGCGGGTGGGGATGGGCGTGCGGGTGGGGATGGGGATGCTCGTGGCGGTCGTGCTCGCCGGCTTGGGGATGCGGATGGGCGTGGGGATGCGGATGGGCGTGCTCTTGGTCGTCGTGCCCGTGGGGATGCGGGTGGGCGTGGTCGAGGCGCACGTGGCCGTGGTGGTGGTGACCCGGTCCACCCCGCAGGCGGCGCACGAGAAGCGTGGCGCCGGTGACGACGAGGAGCCCGCCGCTGGCCAGCGTCAGCCACGGGAGCACCCGGTCGGGCGCCACCGCCTGCGACGACCAGATCACGAGCCCGAGGGCCAGCACACCGGTGGTGTGCGTGGCCGCGACGGTGGCCCCGATGGTGAGCACTTGACGCGTCGCCGCACCGCGCCGCGCCACGACCGTCGCCGCCATCACGGTCTTGCCGTGGCCCGGGGCGAGCGAGTGCATACCGCCGAGCACGAACGCCAGCGCCACGGCGAGCAGCCCGAGCGGCAATGTCAGTCGGCGATCGCCCACGGCGTCCTGCAACCGGCGGGTGAGCCCGTCCGCGCCGCGCGCTGCCGGACGCAACGGCGTCGCCGCCGTCGGGCCCCCCGCCACGACCGAGGCGTCGGGCCGCGCCGCGAACGTCGAGGTCAGCTGGCGGCGCGGGCTCTCGCCCACCGGGTACGCGGTCAGCAGGGCGCTCGGGCTCGCGCTCGGAGCGTCGCTGGCCGTGAGGCGCATGCCGTCGCCGCGCACGACGATCTCCCGCCAGCCGATGCGCTCCACGTCGTTGCTGTCCGTCACCGTCGTCGCGCCCGCCTCACCTCGCATCGGGCACACGAGCCGCAGCGTCGACAACCCCCCTTGGCCGGGCGGGAAGGTCAGCTCCGGCGCCCCCGCCGCGACGGCGGCGGCGGAACCTATGCGAACGCCGCCCGCCAACACCTCGCACCGCGCCTCGGCCCACGGCACCTCGCCGCCAGCGTCGATCTGCTGACGGGCCTGCACGGTGGGCAGTTCGGCCAGGTCGAGAACGTAGGTCACCTCGACGACCTCGGGTCGCACGACGACGTCGAGTGCGACGTTCACGGTGAGATTGCCG
Source organism: Actinomycetes bacterium (assembly GCA_031423915.1). Taxonomy (GTDB): domain Bacteria; phylum Actinomycetota; class Acidimicrobiia; order Acidimicrobiales; family Ilumatobacteraceae; genus JANMAT01. The sequence goes on from JANPGL010000679.1 coordinate 6,492, forward strand.
AGGGGGTGGGCCTCGGCGCGACCGGCGGGCACGATCGCCACGAACACGGCGCCGGCAGCCACGGCGGCACCGGCGAGCAGACGGCGCACGGAGCGCATCACGACCTCCACGAATCGGGAATGGGCACACCGAGCGATGCCGCCAGGCGGGCGGCTTCGGGGCGCAGCGGGAACGACGGCCACGGCGACAGCGAGAACGCAGCGCTCAGCTGCGCGGCGGCGTCGGCCGAGCGACCCTGCGCGGCGAACACCGCGGCGGCGTGCACCCGAATCGATGCCGAGGCCGCACCGAGCCCGACCGCCTCCTCCGCGTAGGGAGTCGCCTCGGCGTCCAGGCCCGCCCGGTGCAGCGACCACGCGAGCACGTCGGCGGTGAACACCGTCCGCCGCTCGCCGTAGGCCCGCCGGGCGAGCTCGACGGCGGCGGCGGCGTCGCCGTGGTCCGCGGCGTCGAGGGCCGCCTCGAGGTCGACGCGCACGCCGGCCGCGACGACGAGCCGGATGTTGGCGGCCACCAGCTGGCGGGCCGCGGCCGCCGCTGGGTCGTCGCCAGCCAGCGCGGCGAGGTCGGCCGCCAGGGCGGCCGCGGCCGGCACCGGCGCCCGTTGCAGCAACCCGTCGACGCGTCGGCGAGCGCCCGGGAGGTCGCCACGGGCGAGCATCACGCGGCTGGCGCCGAGCTCTGCGCCCACGAAACCGGGAAGCGAAGCCAGCGCCCGGTCGTACGCCGCGCCGGCGGCGGCGACGTCGCCGGCGGCGAGGGCCAGGTCGCCAGCGTAGGCGGCGAGCGAGGCGCGTTCGGCCGGCGCCGTCGTGGCGTTCTCGGCGCGAGCCATCGTGGCGCGGGCCGCTGGCAGGTCGCCGTGGAGCTCCTGGAGGTACGAGGCGCGGGCCAGCGCCGGTGCGCCCGGGCGAAGGTCGAGCAGGGTCTGCAGCCGGATCTCGGCCCGCTCGTAGGCGCCGAGCTCGACGGCGGCGTCGACGGCGGCCGCCAGCGCATCGGCATCGAAGCGGTCGAGCGCAACCGCGCGCTCGGCGGCGTCGGCGGCGGCGACGAAGTCGTGCACACCGAGGGCAACGACAGCGGTGGTGACGAGCGTGCGCACGTCGTCGGGGGCGAGGGTGCGGGCCCGGTCGGCGGCGCGGTGGGCCGCGTCGTACCAGGCGGGGTCGCCGGTGGCGTTGGCCCGCGTCACGTACGCGGCGGCCAGGGCCTGCCACGAGGGGGCGTCGTCCGGCCGGAGCGCGACGCGGGCTTCGAGGGCGGTGATGCGATCGGTGGGTGCTGAGGGTGCCGTCGCACCGGCCGGGGACGGGCCCCGGTCGGT
>JANPGL010000680.1:0-4349 GCA_031423915.1 Actinomycetes bacterium
ATCGACGACGTGATCGCCTTCTCGCTGCTGGGATTGGTGGTGGCGGTGGCCTCGTCGTCGAGCCTGGGCGGCACGCTGATGGTGGTTCTTGAGCTCGCGGGTCTGGTCGCGGTCCTGTTCGGTGTGGTGCGGCCGGTGCTGCGCCGCACGGTGACAGCCCGCTACGCGGCGTCGGGCGCGTTGACGCCCGAGCTGCTGTCGGTGCTGCTGCTCGGCGCGCTCACCTCGGCGGTGGCGGCGGAGTGGATCGGCCTGCACCCGATGATGGGGGCGTTCCTGTTCGGCACGGCGGTGCCGATGGATGCCCGGCGCCGACTCGTGCACGACGTCGGCCACCGCCTCGAAGGCGTCAGCGTGCAGCTGCTGATGCCGGTGTTCTTCGTGGTGACGGGTCTGGGTGTGAACGTCGGCGGGTTGCAGTCCTCCGACGTCGGCCCCGCGCTGCTCATCCTCGGCGTGGCGTGCGTCGGCAAGTTCGTCGGCGGCGCCGGGGCCGGGAGGCTCGTGGGGCTGTCGACGCGCGACGCGCTGGCGGTCGGCACGATGATGAACACGCGGGGTCTGGCCGAGCTCGTGATCCTCGACGTGGGTCGCCAGGTCGGCGTGCTCGACGACCGCATGTACACGATGCTCGTGATCATGGCGGTCGTGACGACCGTGATGGCCGGGCCGCTGCTGCGGGTCATCTACCCGGAGCGCATGCTCGAAGCGCAGCGTCGCGAGGCCGTTCAGGCCCGCCGGGAAGCGCTGGCGCTGGCGTCCTGAGTGGGCCCGGCCCCGACCACGTCTCGCAGACGGACCTTGGCACCGGTGCGCACCACGGCGCGGGCGTAGATGCGGGCGGCGGCGATGCCCACGACGGCGACGGTCGCCACGAGCAACGCCAGCGACAGCACGAGCTCGAGCGGGCTGGAGGCGCCGACCGCGATGCGTGTGGGCACGAGCAGCGGCGCCGTGAACGGGACGTAGGCCAGCGCGGTGCCGACGGGCGAGTCGGGGGCGGTCTGGGCCACGAAGAACGTGGCGACGAGGACGAGCGACAGCGGCGTGATGGACGAGCCCGCATCCTCGGGTCGTTCGACGAGCGCGCCGAGCGCGCCGGCCACCGTGAGGTAGAGCGCCAGTCCGAGCACGAACCAGGCGGCACCGCCGACCAGCGCGCCGCCGAGCCCGTCGGGCAGGTTGCCGCCGGCCGCCAGCTTCACGACGATCGGCAGCATGCCGACGGCCAGGAAGAACGTGCCGCCGATGCCCACGCCGATGACCTTGCCGAACAGCAGCGCGCCGGGGCGGACGATGGGGAGCAGCACTTCGCTGATGCGGTTCGCCTTCTCGATGGCCACGCCGTTCGAGACCTGCACCATGAGCGACAGCAGCAGGAGGTACAGGATGAGCGACACGCCGAAGGCCGCGCCGCGGCGCGAGTCGGCGTTGGCGTCGACCTTGCGCAGCTCGGGCACAGCCGCCGCGGTGATCCGGTCGACCTCGGCGGTGTCGACGTGCAGCGTGTCGGCCAACGCGGCCGTGGCCAGCGCCTGGCGGGCGGCGCCGACGAGCCGGTCGTTGGTGCCGGCCCGCACGATCACGGCGGGGCCGGGCGCGGGCACCAGGCCGATGTCGACCTTCTTGTCGGTCACGAGCTGTCGGGCGGCATCGGCGTCCGCGACCGTCTGGACGTCGATCGTGGCCTCCAGCGGCGGGCCGAGCGCGACGAGCGTGTCGCGCAGGGCGGCGGGGTCGCCGACGAGCGCCACCGTGTAGCGCGTCGGGGCGTTCGAGTGGACGAGCTCGGGCACGATGGCCGCCGCGAGCGAGCCGAGCAGGAGAACGGCGGCGATGATCCACGTGCTGCGGCGCCGGGCACGCTCGCGCAGCTCGCGCATCGCCACCAGGCGGGTGGCGTCGCCGATGCTCACGATGCCGCCCGCTCGTGGTCGTCGACCGGTTCGCCGGCGGCGGCGAGGAACAGCTCCGACAGGGTCGGCGTCTCCACGCCGAAGTCGCTCACGGGCACGTGGGCACGCACGGCGTCGAGCACCGCGCCGGGGTCGGCGCCGACGGCGAGGCGCAGGCGGGTGCCCGAGCGGTCGACGAGCTCGACGCTGGCGCCGGCCGTGGCGATCCACGCCGGGTCGACGGTCACATCGACGCGCAGGTAGCGGGCCGGGCTGGCGTCCTTCAGCGCGCGCAGGTCGCCGCGCAAGACGATACGTCCGCGGTGGAGGAGCACGATGCCGTCGCACAGGTTCTCGGCCAGGTCGAGCTGGTGGGTCGACAGCAGCAGCACGCGTCCGGCCGCCACATGGTCGGTGATCACGGTGGTGAGGAACTCGACGGCCAGAGGGTCGAGACCCGAGAACGGCTCGTCGAGCACCAGCACCTCGGGCTCGTGCACCATCGCCGCGGCCAGCTGGACGCGCTGGGCCATGCCGCCCGACAGGTCCTGCAGGTTGTCGCGCCCCCGGTCGGCCAGGCCGAGGCGTTCGAGCAGCGCGCTGGCGCGGGCGGCGCCGGTGGCCTTGTCGAGGCCGTGCAGTCGAGCGATCCACGTGAGCTGGTCGTGGACGCGCATGTCGCGGTACAGCCCGCGCTCCTGGGGCATGTAGCCCCACGACCGCCGGTCGGCGTCGGTGGCCGGCGCACCCCGCCAGGTCACGGTGCCGGCGTCGGGGGTGAGCACGCCGAACAGGATGCGCATGAGCGTGGTCTTGCCGGCGCCGTTCGGCCCCAGCAGCCCGATGACGCGCCCGGCCGGCACGTCGAGGTCGACGTGGTCGAGCACTACGCGCGCGCCGAAGCGCTGCGAAAGCCCGGTGGCACAGAGATCGGCGGCGATGCGGGATGTTCTATCCCGTCCGGGCGGGTGATGCGATGACGTAGGGTGGCGACCACTTCCGAGGAGGTCCGATTGCCCGAACCACTCGTTGTGATGACCAAGGTCAACAAGTTCTTCGGCACGAACCACGTCCTGCGCGACATCGACCTGACCATCGACCGCGGCGAGGTCGTCGTGCTCATCGGGCCGTCCGGATCGGGCAAGTCGACGCTGTGTCGTGCCATCAATCGGCTGGAACCGATCGATTCGGGCGAGATCGTCGTCGACGGCCGACCCCTTCCCGAGGAGGGGAGGCAGCTCGCCCAGCTGCGGGCCGATGTCGGCATGGTGTTCCAGCAGTTCAACCTCTTCGCGCACCTCACGATCCTGGAGAACGTGACGCTGGGGCCGATCAAGGTGCGGGGTGTGCCCAAGCGTGCCGCGGTCGACGAGGCGATGCAGCTCCTCGAGCGCGTCGGCATCGCCGAGAAGGCCGACCGGCGACCGTCGGAGCTGTCGGGCGGCCAGCAGCAGCGCGCCGCCATCGCCCGAGCACTGGCCATGCGACCGAAGCTGATGCTGTTCGACGAGCCGACGTCGGCCCTCGACCCCGAGATGATCAGCGAGGTGCTCGACGTGATGCTCGGCCTCGCCCGCGACGGGATGACCATGGCGGTCGTCACCCACGAGATGGGCTTCGCCCGCTCGGCTGCGCAACGCGTGGTGTTCCTCGACGGCGGGCGCATCCTCGAGGTCGCCGAGCCTCACGAGTTCTTCGCCAACCCGACATCGGAGCGGGCGCGCGACTTCATCTCCAAGATCCTGTCGCACTGACGCGACCCTCGATCCCACCCACCACCCAGGAGACACGCCATGAAGGCACACACCACCAGGAGCATCCGCCGTTCCGGGCTCGCGGCTGCGGCGCTCGCGTTGCTGGCCGCGGGCTGCGGGAGCAGTTCACCCTCGAAGTCCGCCGGCCCGACCGTGGCCCCGACGACGGCCGCCGCAGCCACGACCGCGGCGGCCGCGGCCACCACGGCCGCAGCGAGCAGTGCGACCACCGCGAAGGCCGGTGGCTACCCGAAGGTCGTCGACGGCTCGTCGGTCGCGGCGATCAAGGCGAAGGGCAAGATCACCATCGGCGTGAAGTTCGACGTGCCGCTGTTCGGGTTGAAGAACCCGACGAACAGCAAGATCGAGGGCTTCGACGTGGAGATCGGGAAGCTCATCACCAAGACCATCTTCGGTGACGACACCAAGGTCGAGTTCGTCGAGGCGGTGTCGAAGAACCGTGAGCCGTTCATCCAGGAAGGCAAGGTCGACCTGGTGATCTCGACCTACACGATCAACGACACGCGCAAGCAGGTCGTCGACTTCGCCGGGCCGTACTACGTGGCCGGTCAGGACATCCTGGTGAAGTCCGACGACGCCTCGATCAAAGGCGTCGGCGATCTCAACGGCAAGAAGGTGTGCTCGGTCACCGGGTCGACCTCGCTGACCAACGTGCAGAAGCAGGCCCCCCAGGCCGACC
>JANPGL010000681.1:0-2032 GCA_031423915.1 Actinomycetes bacterium
GGATAGGGGATCGGGTGCGCTCGAACGGCACCTCGGCGACGGTGGCTCAGATGCGCAGAGCCCGTCGTCATGCTGAGCCTCGTGTCTCCGGTCGCCGGGATACGGACGAGCCGCCCGGTGGGAGAGACTGTCCGGCATGCACGTCTCCATCGTTGGCACCAAGCTTCCTGGTCGCACGTTCTGTCGACCGGACGGCACCGCGATGAACAACGTCCACGTCGGCATCCAGCGTCGACGTGACCCCATCGAGCTCGTGAGGGCCGACGCTGCCGAGGCGCGCTGGGAGGTCACCGTAGATGTGGTCGACCGAGATGGTTGGATCGACTTCCGGGGGCCGGAGGTCCAAGGCAAGCCGGGTGAACGGTTCCGGAAGCTGTCAAGCCCGTTGAGACTGGTTTGGTCTATCGGCTCTGTATGAGTGCGTGGTCGGGGTTGTTGATCCAGGCGACGGGGGGGAGCTCGGGTGGGGTGGGCCGCCGGGCGAACCGGGTGGGGTTGGCTCGGTAGGCGTCGGTGAGGGTGATGGCGCGTTGAGCGCGGATCTCGGTGGCGGTGTCGTAGTGGACGCTGGCCGGGGTGTGCAGGCCAAGGGCGCGGTGGCGGTGCTGGTGGTTGTAGTAGTCGAAGAACTGTTCGCACCAGGCTCGGGCGTCGTCGAGGGTGTCGAAGTGACCGGGCCAGGCCGGGCAGTACTTCAACGTCTTGAAGTGCGCTTCGATGTAGGGGTTGTCGTCGGAGACGTGCGGCCGGCTGTGGGTGCGGGTGATGCCGAGGTCCTCGAGGAGTTGGGCGACGGTCTTGGATGTCATCGAGGTGCCGCGGTCGGCGTGGATCGTCAGCTGGCCCGGGCTGATGGCGTGCCGCTTGACGGCGCCGGCGATGAGGGTCTTGGCGAGCTCGGCGTTTTCGGATGCTTCGACGGTCCAACCGACGATGTAGCGGCTGAAGATGTCGATGATCACGTAGCAGTCGAAGTACTCGCCGCGGTGCGGGCCGGGCAGCTTCGTGATGTCCCACGACCAGACTTGGCAGGTGCCGTGGGCGACGAGGTGGGGTTTGGTCTTGGCCGGGTGGGTGCGTTGTCGGCGGCGGTCGCGGTTCTCGCCCGCTTCGCGCAGGAGCCGGTGCATGGTGGCCTGGGAGCACAGGTAGACGCCCTCGTCGAGGAGCATGGCCCACACCTGGGCGACGGCGAGGTCCCGGTAGCGCGGACCCCGCAACAACGCCAGGACACGCTGGCGTTCGTCGGGTGTCAGGGCGTTCGAGGGTGTCGGACGCGGGCGGTGCGGGCCATGGACCGGTCCGGCGAGATGCCGGTAGTAGGTGGCTTTCGACCGGCCCGTCAACTGGCAGGCGCGGGTGGCACCCACGAGTGGTTCGAGACCGGCGAACACGGCGTCGGTCACTTCGTCGACCGCGGCTCGCTGTCCGCGCTCTCGGCCAACAACTCCAAGAGCGCGTGTGCTTTTCCCATGAGCTCCAACGCCGCCCGGGTGCGAGCCAGTTCAGCCTCGACACGCTCACGACGGCGTCGTTCCCGTTCCAGCTCGGTCTCAGCCGGATGCCGCTTCGACGACCGCGGTTGTGCCTTCAACGCAGCGAGCGCCCCGGTGTCGCGGGCCCGGCGCCACTCGGTCACATGCGACGAGTACAAGCCCTCACGACGCAGGATCGAACCCTTCACCCCGTCCGGGGCGGCGTCGTACTCAGCGAGGACGTTCAGCTTGTACTCGGCGGTGAACTGGCGGCGCCGCGGACGAGCAGCCGGATCAACATCATCTACTCCCACGCCCCCATCATCACGGGCGCGACTGGGCAACACTGCGATCGGCAACGACATCGAACAACAAGTCCGTTCTCGCCCCACAAGGGAAGATCCGCAACAGCGGGCGTCTCACCTCAGCCTGACAGGTAGGGGGGTGCGCTCGTCGAGGCTCATCCGTCGTTCGGCATGCGTCTTGGTGTCCTTCTCGATGAGCACTCCCCCCGGCTTCCACGAGCGCGCCCTCGATGTGCAACGCCGAGCTCTCGA
>JANPGL010000682.1:0-7872 GCA_031423915.1 Actinomycetes bacterium
AACCCGTGGCCGAGCGCACGCGAACTGGCCACGATCGGCGGGTGAGCCGATCGTGGCCAGTGGCCGACGTGCGTGGCGGGACGATCAGCGGAAACGAAGCTGGCGGCGGCGGTTGTAGACGACCGCGCCGCCGATGGCGGTGATGGCGCCCAGCGACAGCAGCACGGTCCGGCCGGCTTCGGGGACGACCGGCGTCGGGCTGTCGCACTCGGTGAGCACCCGGATCTCGTCCATCTTGGAGTCGGTCACCAGCACGGTGCTCCGCTCGAACAGGTCCAGCGTGAGCGAGTCGGCGCTGGCGGCCGTCAGTGCGTCGGCCTCGGTGGCCGACACGAGGGCGCTGGCCGGCTCGTAGCCGCGCAGCGAGTCGACGGCCGGATACGTGGTGGTCGGCAGCTTGAAGATCGGGTCGGTGAGGACGAGGCCGGTGACGAACGGGAGCACGGCCACCACCGGCTTGGCGAACGTGACGGTGCCCGACAGACGACCGTCGGCGGTGCCGTCGACGCGGTCGTAGTGGACGAGGTGGCTCTGGAAGCAGGTGTTCACGCCCCAGGTCTTGCTGACCTTGCCCGCGGGGGTCCACACCTCGGCCACGGTGAGCGCCGCGGTGATGGTGACCTCCTTCTCGGCGAAGACGCGGATCTCGGTGTTGCTCGTGTAGGCGCCGTCGGCGACGGAGGGGGGTGGAGAGACGGAGACGACCTGACCGGTCGTGCCCGTCACCGCGGCACCTGCGGGGCCGCCGAACACGGCGAGCAGGGCAGCGGTGACCGCGACACCAGCGAATATGCGTTTCATGCTTCAAGTGTCCGCGGGGCGTCTGGGTCTGCCAAGGACGTGGACGGTGTCTTCGGCAACCGTTCGTCGGCCGTTCAGGGCGGTCCCCGGATGTTCGCCCGGGCGGTGCCGCACGGCCGTCCGAGGTGCGGTAGGGATGAGGTGCTGGCACCATCTGCACCCATGACCCAGCCCGACCACTGGTTCGAACCCCTGGCCGACCACCTCGGCGCGGCGTACCTCCGGTACAGCTTCACCAAGGGCACCGAGCAGGAGGTCGACGTCCTCGTGGGGGCGCTCGGGCGCGAGCGAGGCATGCGCGTGCTCGACGTCGGGTGCGGGCCGGGCCGCCACGCCCACGCCCTGGCCGCACGGGGCATCGCCTGCCACGGCGTCGACATCAGCCAGCGCTTCGTCGATCTCGCCCGGGAGCGGGCACCCGCCGGGGCCACCTTCGAGCGGCTCGATGCGCGGCGACTGTCGTACGAGTCGGGCTTCGACGCCGCACTCAGCCTCTGTCAGGGCGCGTTCGGCCTGCTCAGCAGCGACGAGGACACCCTCGCTGTCCTCGGTGGCATGGCTCGTGCCGTGAGGCCGGGCGGCCGGGTGGCGGTGAGTGCGTTCAGTGCCTACTTCTCGGTCCGGTACCAGACGGATGCCGAGTTCGACGCTGCCTCGGGGGTGGCGTACGAGCACACCGAGCTGCGCGACGAGGGGGGTGTGGTCGCCCCGGCCGAGCTGTGGACGACCTGCTTCACGCCACGCGAGCTGCGCCTGCTGGCCGCGGCGGCGGGTCTGACGCCCGACCACGTGTGGTCGGTGGAGCCGGGGGCCTACGCCGACGCCGCCCCCACCCTCGAGACCGCCGAGTTCCTGCTGGTGGCGACCAGGCCCGACCGGTGACCGCTGTTCACCTCGGCGTCGCCCCGGCGACCTGGGGTTTCGGACACCACGGGTGCTAGCGTTCTCACACCCAGCCGTCCGGCTGGTGTTCGTCGTATCTGTCCATCTCCCTTTGTGAAAGCCAGATCCACTTTGTCCGAGACCACCACTGCCTCCTCGATGGGAACATTCAACGAGGACGGCACCTACACCCCCCGCCAGATCGTCTCCGACGATCTCGGCCAGTCCTTCGCCGATGCCATCGCTGGCACCATGGTCGATGTCGAGGACGGCCAGATCGTGAACGGAACGGTCGTCAAGATCGACAAGGACGAAGTCCTTCTCGACATCGGCTACAAGTCCGAAGGCGTGATCCCCAGCCGTGAGCTGTCGATCCGCAACGACGTCGATCCGAACGAGGTCGTCAAGCTCGGCGAGTCGATCGAGGCGCTCGTCCTCACGAAGGAGGACAAGGAGGGGCGTCTCGTCCTGTCCAAGAAGCGCGCCCAGTACGAACGGGCGTGGGGCACGATCGAGAAGGTCAAGGAAGCCGACGGCGTCGTCGAGGGCATGGTCATCGAGGTCGTCAAGGGCGGCCTCATCATGGACATCGGTCTGCGCGGCTTCCTCCCGGCATCGCTGGTCGAGCTGCGTCGCGTGCGCGACCTGCAGCCGTACGTCGGCCGGCTGCTGCAGGCCAAGATCATCGAGCTCGACAAGAACCGCAACAACGTCGTGCTCAGCCGCCGCGGCTACCTGGAAGAGACGCAGAAGGAGCAGCGCGAGGACTTCCTCGCCAACCTGAAGCCGGGCGAGGTCCGCAAGGGCACCGTGTCGAGCGTCGTGTCCTTCGGTGCGTTCGTCGACCTCGGCGGCATGGACGGCCTCATCCACGTCAGCGAGCTGTCGTGGAAGCACGTCGACCACCCGGGTTCCGTCGTGGCGGTGGGTGACGAGGTCACCGTGCAGGTGCTCGACGTCGACTACGACCGCGAGCGCATCAGCCTGTCGCTCAAGGCCACGCAGCAGGATCCGTGGCAGGAGTTCGCCGGCAGCCATCGCGTGGGCGAGCTCGTCTACGGCCGGGTCACCAAGCTGGTGCCGTTCGGTGCGTTCGTCCAGGTGGGCGAAGGCATCGAGGGTCTGGTCCACATCTCGGAGATGTCGGCGCACCACGTCGACGCCCCCGAGCAGGTCGTGACCCCGGGCGAGGAGCTCTGGGTGAAGATCATCGACCTCGACCTGCAGCGTCGCCGGATCAGCCTGTCGATCAAGCAGGCCGCCGAGGGCGGCGAAGTGGCCGAGGAGTACCGCGAGCACTTCGGCGAGCACGCCTTCGACGACCAGGGCAACTACATCGGCGACGAGGCCAGCGACGCCGAGCGCGAGGCGGCTTGGAAGGAGTACTACGAGCAGTACGGCGATCCGAACGCCCCTCAGGAAGTCGGCGAGGGCGCCCCTCCGGCCCCGCCCGCCTGATCTCGTAGCACCACGCACGACCACGACGGCCCCGGGTTCGCCCGGGGCCGTTTCGCGCCCGGTCCGCCGACCCAGCGGGTCAGTTCAGCTTCACGATGCCCATGCGCACGGCGGTGAGCACGGCCTGGGTGCGATCGCGGGCGTTGAGCTTCTCGTAGATGGACGCCAGGTGGTTCTTCACCGTCTTCTGGCTGATGTAGAGCCGCTCGGCCACCTCGGGTGTCGAGCAGCCTTCGGCGATGAGCTGCAGGACCTCCTCCTCGCGCGGGCTGATCAGGCGGTCCTCGATGCGCTCGGCGGACGAGTCGACGCGGCGCACCTCGTTGAGCATGCTCTGGGCCAGCTGGGGCGACAGGGCCGTCTCGCCGTTGTTGGCCATGCGCACGGCCTCGATGACCTCCTCGATGGAGCAGTCCTTCGTGAGGTACCCGACGGCGCCCGCCTTGATCGAGTTTTCGATCACGTCGCGGTCGGCGTGCATCGTCAACATCACGACGCGCCGTTCGGGCTCGTTCATCACGATTCGGCGGGTGGCCTCGACGCCACCGACGTTCGGCATCGACACGTCCATGAGGATCACGTCGGGCTTCCACTCGGGCGCGCGCAGCACCGCCTCGTAGCCGTCGGCGGCTTCGCCGACGATCTCGAAGCCCTCCTCCTCGAGGGCCCGCCGCAGGCCCTCGCGCAGCATGCGGTGGTCGTCCACCAACATGAGCTTGATCGTCAAACCGTTCTCCTGTCCTGCTGACGGGCCCCGCCGAGCGTTACCCGTACCGTGGTGCCGGCGCCCGCGCCGGACTCGATGTCGAGCGACGCGCCGATGGACGTCGCCCGCTCCTTCATCCCGAGGATGCCGTAGCTGTCGGGGCGGGCGGAGCCCGTCGTGAAGCCGCGGCCGTCATCGACGACGCAGAGCTCGGCGGCCTTGCCGTCGCAGCGCCACGTGATGCGCAGCCTGCCGGCGCCGGCGTGACGCTCGACGTTGATGACGGCCTCCTTGGCGATGCGCCACAGCTCGCGTTCCTGCATCAGCGGCAACCGGTCACCGCGCTCGCTGCGTTCGAGCTCGACGGCGAGGCCGCTCCGGGCCCGGACCCGCTCGAGGAACATGGCCATCGTCGAGCCCACGTCCTGTGTCTCGGTCACGTCGGTGCGCAGGTCGTAGAGCGTCTCGCGCACCTGGGTGACGGTAGCGCGCACGTCGCTGCGCAGCTCCTCGAGCATGGGGACCACCTCGCCGCCCCGCTCGGCGGCGCGTACGGCACGGTCGAGCTCGAAGCCGAGGTGGGCGAGCGATTGGCCGATGCGGTCGTGCAGGTCGCGGGCGATGCGGCTGCGTTCCTCGTCGGCTCCGATGGTGCGCAGCCGGGCGAAGATGCGGGCGTTGTCGATGGCGACGCCGAACGGGGCGGCCAGGCCGTTGAGCAGCTCCATCTCGATGGGGTCGAAGTGGCGGGGCTGCTCCGACTCGACGACGACGATGCCGATGCGGGCGCCGCGGGCGTAGAGGGCGGCGTACAGCCCCGAGCGGGAGTCCTCGAACAGGCCCGAGCGGCGCGCCAGGTCGGTCTCGAGCACCGCGCCCTGCTGGCTCAGGGCCCGCATGGCCGGGGCGGGGAGCTGGCTCGTCGGCAGGTTGGCCGGCACCCACCCGCCCGTCTGGCGCGCCGTCGTCCACGTCTGGTCGGAATCTTCGTAGAGCAGGATGGCGCACGAGGAGAAGTCGATGAGGTCACGCAGCCGGCCGAGGGTGGACGCCAGCACGTCGTCGAGGTCGAGCGAGGCCGGGAGCGACTGGGCGACGCGGTGCAGCGAGCTGAGCAGCGCGTTGGCCTCGGTGAGCTGACCGAGTCGGTCGAGGGTGAGCGACTGCTGGCGGGCGGACTCGTGCGACACCTGCCGAGCCCAGCCCGACGACAGCGCCACGAGGAGCAGCAGACCCATCCACACGCCGGCGTCCTTGGCGCCCTGGGCGAACGTGGCCGCCACGGCGATGTGGCGAACCGACACGAGCAGTGCCGCGGCCGCCGTGAGCCGGAGGGCGAAGCGTTGCCCACGGGCGAACCCGGCCAGCAACGCCGAGGGCAGGAGCGAGAAGGCGTACGGCGACCACCACGACCCGGTCGCCATCACGGCCAGGGTGTGCAGCCCCATCTCGGCCACCACGGCCGCCGTCGCCCGCCGGCCGGCACCGAACGGGATCGGTCGCACCGAACGGTAGGCGGCGTAGCCGATGAGGCAGAACAGCACGAACCACAGGCGGTACGTCGTGAGCGTGAGCCGGCTCATGCCCACGATCAGCCCGATGGCGATGGCCGCCCACCGGAACGGCTCCATCGGGGGCGTGTGGGGGCCCTCCGGTCGACCGTTGGCGGCCAGTTCGGCGGCGCGGCGCTCGGGTCCCGGGTAGCGATCCGGCTCGTGGCGGCGGCGTTCGACCAGCGGCCACGTGGGTGCGGGCGTGTCGCCCCGACGGAACGGACGGTCCGGTCGCCGCGTCGGTACCTCGCCCCCAGCCTCGTGGTCCGTGGTCGTCACTGCCCCCAGGGTAGGGGACCCGGGCCCGCCGCGGGCTCAGGGCCGGAGCGGACCGCGCCCCGCGGTACCGTGACGGCCCATGATCCTCGTCGGGCTCACGGGTGGCATCGGTGCTGGCAAATCGACGGTCTCGGCCGGTCTGGCGGCACGCGGGGCGGTGATCGTCGACGCCGACGCCATCGTCCACGAGGTGCAGCGACCGGGCATGCCGGTGGTGGCGGCGATGGTCGAGCGCTTCGGCTCCGAGGTCGTCGGAAGGGATGGAGCCCTCGACCGTGCGGCCGTGGCCAAGATCGTGTTCAACGATCCCGACGCGCTCAAGGACCTGAACAAGATCGTGCACCCGGCGGTGAACCGCGAGATCGCACGGCAGGCGCTGGCGCACCGGGCCAGCAACGACGTCGTGGTGCTCGACATCCCCCTCCTGCTCGACAGCGATCGACGCAAGAACGTGTCGGCCATCGTCGTCGTCGACTGCCCGGTCGACGTGGCGGTCGAGCGGATCGTCCGCTTCCGTGGCATGTCGGAGGAAGACGCCCGCGCCCGGGTGTCTCGTCAGGTCGATCGGGAGACCCGGCTGGCCGCGGCCACGCTCGTCATCGACAATGCCGGAGACGAGGCCGCGCTGGCACAACGGATCGACGAGGCGTGGGCCTGGATGCAGACGCTGCCCGCCGCCACCGCCGAGGATCTCGCTCCCCTCGACAAGCTCGTGGCCGACGCGGCGGTCTGAGCTCACGCCTAGGCTCGCAGGCGACGAAGGGGGGTCGGGTCGTGGGGGAGCGTGATGCGCCGTCGCTGGCGGTGCTCGAGTCGATCCAGCGTCGCGTGCTGTGGCTTGCCGTGCGCATGGTCGACCACGCCAACAGGGAGCGCCCGCTGGATGCGCCGCCGGAGCGCGAGGCCGAGTTCGCGCTGAAGGTCGGAGGGCACCAGGCGTCGAGCGCGTCGATGGTGTCGATCATGACGGCCCTGTGGTTCGCCCACATCGGCGGCGACGACAAGGTGGCCGTCAAGCCGCACGCCTCGCCGGTGTTCCACGCCATCAAGTACCTGACCGGTGAGCTCGACCGGTCGTACCTCACCCGGCTGCGCGACCTCGGAGGCCTCCAGGCCTACCCGTCGCGCACGAAGGACCCCGATGTCGCCGACTTCTCGACGGGGTCGGTGGGTCTGGGAGCGGTGGCACCGGTGTTCGCCGCGGCGGCGCGCCGCTACGTGGATGCCCACTTCGGACCGCGCCCGCCGGCCCGCCACATCGCGCTCGTCGGCGACGCCGAGCTCGACGAGGGCAACATCTGGGAGGCGATCGCCGACCCCGCGCTGGCCGGGCTCGGCAACGTCATGTGGATCGTCGACGTCAACCGCCAGAGCCTCGACCGGGTCATCCCGGGGATGAAGATCCGCAAGCTGCAGAAGTTCTTCCAGGACTCCGGCTGGAACGTGGTCGAGGCGAAGTACGGGCGGCGCCTCACCCGTGCGTTCGAGTGGCCGGGCGGGTTGTCGTTGCGCCGCCACATCGACGACATGTCGAACGAGGAGTACCAGAGCCTGTTCGCGCTGCGCGGTGCCGAGCTGCGCGACCGCTTCCTGACCGGCGCACCCGACGACGTGGCCCGGGCCTTGGTCGGCGTGCCCGACGAGGACGTGGCGGCGCTCGTCCAGAACCTCGGCGGTCACGACCTCGGCACGTTGCTCGACGCCTACCGCCGCTGCGACGCGGTCACCGACCGGCCCAGCATCGTGTTCGCCTACACCGTGAAGGGCTGGGGGTTGCCGCTGGCGGGCGATCCGCTGAACCACGCCGCGCTCCTCAGCGAGGTCCAGATCGATGCGCTGCGACGCGAGGCCGGGCTGACCCCGGCCACGGAGTGGTCGCGCTTCGGTGCCGACTCACCCGAGGGCGCACGGTGCAGTGCGGTCGGGCGCGTCGTCAACAACGTGCCCGTCGCGCCGCGGGCGCAGCCGACGGTGCCGCGGGCGGTGGGCACCGTCACGAGCCGCCCGGTGTCGACCCAGGAGACGTTCGGGCGGCTGCTGACGGCGCTCGGGAACGAACCCGAGCTGGCGCGCCGGATCGTGACGACGTCGCCGGACGTGTCGGTGAGCACGAACCTCGGCGGATGGATCAACAAGATGGGTGTGTTCGCCACGACGGCGCAGCCCGACTACCACTTGCTGATCAACGGCAGC
>JANPGL010000683.1:0-2119 GCA_031423915.1 Actinomycetes bacterium
CGACGGCGACCTGTTCATGCTGCGGGTGCGCGGCGACTCCATGATCGAGGCGGGCATCCTGTCCGGCGACTTCGTCATCGCACGCCAGCAGGCCGAGGCCCGTTCGGGCGACATCGTCGTGGCGGGCATCCCCGGCGAGGAGGCCACCGTCAAGACCTATGGCCGCAAGGGCAGCAAGGTCGTGCTCAGCCCCTCGAACAGCGCCATGGTGCCGATGGTCTTCGATGCCGACCAGGTGACCATCTTCGGCAAGATCGTCACCGTCATGCGGCGGCTCTGAGACCGTCGCTCACGCTCCCCGCGTCACCAGATCGACGAGTGCGGCGAGCGACCGCTCGATCGGCTCGAGCGAGACCCGCTCGTCCTTCGTGTGCGCCAGCGTGGCGTCACCGGGGCCGAAGTTGGCCGCCGGGATGCCGTGCGCCGCGAAGCGAGCCACGTCGGTCCAGCCCAGCTTGGCTCGCACCGGTAACGAGTTCCGCTCGATGAGCGCGGCGAGCAGCGGATGGGTCAGTGCCGGTGCCGCTCCGTCCGAGAGGTCGGTCACCTCCAGCTCGTCCCCCTCGCCCAACGGGCCGACCAGCTGGCGTAGGTGTGCCTCGGCTTGCGCCGGCGTCCGATCGGGCGCGAAGCGATGGTTGATGACGAGCGTGCAGCGGTCGGGTACGACGTTGCCCGCCACGCCTCCCTCGATGCGCACGGCCTGCACGGCCTCGCGGTACTCGCAGCCGTCGAGCACGGGGCGGCGCTCCGCGTACGACGCCAGACGTCCGAGCACATCCGCGGTGCGATGGATGGCGTTCCGGCCCATCCACGGGCGTGCGGTGTGGGCTCGCACCCCGGCGAAGGTCACCTCGATGCGCATCGTTCCCTGGCAGCCCGCCTCGATCACCCCGTCGGTCGGCTCACCCAACAGCGCGACGTCGCCGGCTACCAGGTCGGGGCGCTCCCTGAAGAGGCGGGCCAAGCCGTTGTGGACCGCAGCCACCTCCTCGGCCTCGTAGAACACGAACGAGACGTCGACGGCGGGCTCACGAACCTCGGCAGCCAACGCCACCATGACCGCAAGTCCGGCCTTCATGTCGGAGGTGCCGCATCCGTGCAGCACGTCTCCCTCCCGCCGTGACGGCAGGTTGCCGTTGATCGGCACGGTGTCCGTGTGGCCGGCGATCACGAGCCGCTGCGGGCGGCCGAGGCGCGTGCGCGCCACGAGGTTGTCGCCGTGGCGCACCAGTTCGAGCCACGGGGCGTCGTGCGACAGACGGCGTTGGATGTGGTCGGTGAGGGCGCGTTCGTCGTGGCTCTCCGACGCGATGTCGACGAGTTCAGCCGTCAGGTCCAGCAGATCGGGCATCGCGGCGACGCTAGTGGCCGGAACCCTCCGGCGATCAGCCGACGAACACCTGGACGATGTACACCTTGCCGTTGCGAGTCACGGACCCGACCCCGACGCGACGGAAGCGGGGATCGACCATGTTGGCGTAGTGCCCGGGCGACTTCACCAACGCGTCGTGGATAGCAGTCACGGTGCCGCCAACGCCGACGTTCTCGCCGATGACGCTCCATCCGGAGGGCACGCCCATCTGGAGATCGGACGAGTGGAAGATCGATTCCTGACGGGCCATGCGGACGGCCTGTGCAGATGCCTTGCGATCGAGCACCGGATCACGCACCAGCGCGGGGAGGCTCTGACTTGTCCGCAACGCATTGAGCGCGGTCAGGTTTGCCTGCTCGGCCACCGGATCACATGCGGAAAGTGCGAAGAACCCTACGAGGAGTGCGATCAGCAACGAGAACCGCCGCACCTGCTTCGTTGCCGTCATCCTCACCCTTCCGCCATAACAACCTGGTGTCGGACGACTGTAACGGATCCGACATGCCCGATCAAGCTTTGGGTGGCAACCGTCACAAGTACGAACGCTGGGTGTGGTGACGGGCTCCGTCAGAGCGTCGGTTCGCAGACCAAGGTCAGCTCGAGGGCGGCGGCGGCGGACCCCACGACGTCCGCGGCGGTTCGCTGGCGGCGGGGTCGGCCGTGGGCGGAGGAGGCGGAAGCGGTGGAAGCGGCGCCGGCGACGGAGGCGGAGGCGGAGCGACGGGCGCGGGCGCCGCAGGGACG
>JANPGL010000684.1:0-2873 GCA_031423915.1 Actinomycetes bacterium
CGTCGTCGGCCTCCCCGCTCGACCGGCTGGCGGCCGCCATCCGGGCCCACACCAAGGCGATCGTGGGGCTCAGCGCCTACGCCTCGGCCCAGGCCCGCATCATCGGTCAGCTGCCCAACGACCTCGCCCGGGCGCACCGCAAGGGGATGCGCGCGTACGGCGCCTACTGGCACGACCTGTTCGAGGCCGCGCAACGGGCGGGGTACATCGACGACGACGTCGACCTGCTGGTGGCGCGCATGCTGGCCTTCGGCGCCATGAACTGGACGTCGGAGTGGTTCTCGTCGCCGGACGACGCCGCGGTGGAGCGCCTGGCCGACCAGGCGGTCCGAGTTTTCCTCCACGGCATCGCGACGGCGCCCTCTCCCGCACCGACGGCGCGGCCGAAGCGTCGCTCGGCCTGAGCCCCCGATCGCGATTCGGGGCCGCCAACCATGCCGCCTATCATCCTCGCCGTCGGCTACGGCGCGAGCTGAAGGAGGCCGGCGATGGGGGCAGGGGGACGGTTCGTCGGGCACGTGGCCGTCGTGATCGGGGGCACGTCGGGCATCGGCCTGGCCACTGCGCACCGGCTCCGCCGCGAGGGCGCTTCGGTGGTGGTCGCGGCCCGGCGGGCCGAGGAAGGCGAGGCCGCCGCCCGCGCCGTGGGCGGCGACACGGTGTTCTTCGCGGTCGACGTCCGCGATCGCCAGCAGGTCGAGGCCGTCCTCGCCCGTGCCGTCGAGCGGTTCGGGCGCCTCGACGTCCTCGTCAACGCCGCCGGCGCCGTCGTCGTCACGCCCACGATGGCGCTCGAGGCGAAGCATTGGCAGCGGGCGCTGGACGTGAACCTCACCGGAGTGTTCCACGCCTGCCAGGCCGCCGTGCCCCACCTGCGTGCGACGATCGCCTCCGGCGCGGCGACCGGTGCAGCCATCGTCAACGTGCTCTCGATCGACGCGGTGGCGGCGGATCGAGGCATGGCCGCGTACGGCGCGGCCAAAGCGGGCGCGCTCAACTTCACCCGGACGCTGGCGTTGGAGCTGGCCGAGGAGGGCATCCGCGTCAACGCGGTGTCACCCGGTGCGATCGACACGCCGATGTCGGCCGCGTCGACGACGGACGAGCGGGCCAGCGCGGCGTTCCGGAGCGCCATCCCGGTGCGCCGCTTCGGTCGGCCCGACGAGATCGCCGGGGCGATCGCGTTCGTGGCGTCCGACGACGCCTCGTTCATGGTCGGCGCGAACCTCGTCGTCGATGGCGGCGTCACCGCGTCCACGGGGCATCCGGACCTGGTGACCATCTTCGACCGGGGCGGTCGGCAGACCTGACGGCGTGCGGTCCCGCCGTGCTCAGGACGAACCCTGCTCGGTGTGCGTGGCCCCAACCAGATCGGCGACCGCCGACGCGGCTCGTCGCGTGGGCCCGGGAACGTCGAGCCCGACGGTCGAGCGTGGGAAGACGAGCACGAAGTGACCGACCTCCCGGCCCCCGTGCCGCACCGGGATCGTGACGGGCGTCGACGCGTGGCACAGCGGAACTGCGGGGACGCGCACCGCGGCGTGATCGAAGTGGACCGCATCGGCCGGGGCCGGACCCGGGCAGTACCGACACGCCTTCAGATCCAGGAGGGCCGTGAGCTCCTCGCAGGCCACCCGCACGAGGCGGGACCGAGACCCGGCCCCGGTTCCGAGTTCGCTGATGCGCTGCAGCCGCTCCAGCGAGCGCGTCGTCCCGGCGGCGCGCCGAATCCGGTCGCCCAGCAGTGCGGCGGAACAGCCGACCACGGCCAGCAGGACGGTGGCGACGACGTCGTCGATTGCTGAGATGCGGAAGGAGCCGTAGGGACGGGTGAGGAACAGATCGAAGCTCGGCGTGGCGACGGCCGCGGCCACCAACCCGCCCGGGAGGCCACACCAGGCGCCTGCACCGAGGACACCGATGGCCATCGCGAGGGCCAGATTGACGTTGTCGGTCGATGTCCGCACGGGGACGAGCGCGGCGGCGACCGCGACGGGGGAGAGCGAGACGAGCGCGACGCGGACCGACGTCCGCGCAGGACCTCGCATGTCAGAACGTCCGGTCGGTCACCGTGCCGTGGGCGACCGCCAGGACGTCGGCGACGGCCACGGCCAGGCGCCGCCGTTCCAGCGGGACACCAACGCCGGCGGTCGGGATCAGGACCAGACGTCCGAGCCGGGTGTCGCCCCGCACCACCGGGATCTCGACGCCGTCTTCGGGTAGCTCGAACCCGTCCGGGTTCCACCGCAGAGCGACCGCATCGACGGAGCCGTTCCTGGCCATGGTGACGAAGGAGCCGGAGTCGCTCCCGATGGGCTCGTAGCGGCAGTCCTGCAGGTGGAGCTCACGCCGGACGGTCGCCGTCGCCCCGGCCAACAACCTTTCCACGTCACCGCGGGCGGCCAGCTCCGTGATGTCGTCGAGGTCGCGCAGATCCGCGGCGCGGGCCTTGGCTTCGTCGGCCTGGCGGCGGCGCAGCACCGTGAGCTCGCCGACGATGAGGCCGACCACGAGCAGGAGCACCACGGTGGTCAGGTCGACACGATCGCTCACGCGCAGGGTGTAGTAGGGCTTGGTGTGGAAGAAGTTGAAGGCCAACGCCGCGGCGACCGAGGTGACGGCGGCGGCGCGTCGGTCGGACAGAGCGGCGACCGCCACGACGACGACCACGAGGATCATGGCGATGTTGGACGCACCGAACCAGCTGCGCGCCGGCGTGAGGACACCGGCCGTGCCGATGGCGGCCATCGGACCGATCAGAAGGGCCAGAGAGGAAGTGCGTTGCTCGTCCATGCTTCCTGACTACCGCATCGCCGGGCTCGGCGAAACCGGCTTCACGGATGATTAGCGCGGCGGGCGTCGTTCGGCGTGAA
>JANPGL010000685.1:0-10892 GCA_031423915.1 Actinomycetes bacterium
CGACGCCGCCGACCACCCGGCGTTGCTCATGGTGGACTGCATCGCGTCCCTCGGCTGCGAGCGGTACGAGATGGACGCCTGGGGTGTCGACGTGACCGTGGCGGCATCGCAGAAGGGCCTGATGGTGCCGCCGGGCGTGTCGTTCGTGTGGGCCGGTCCGAAGGCGTGGGCGGCCCACCGCACGGCCGGGCTCCGTACCGGGTACTGGGACTGGACCGCCCGCAACGTGCGCGAGCCGCACTACCTCCGGTTCTGCGGCACGCCGCCCGTCTCGCACCTGTTCGGTCTTCGAGTGGCCCTCGACATGATCGCCGAGGAAGGCCTCGAGCAGGTGTGGCTCCGCCACGAGGTGCTCGCCGGCGCGGTGCGCGCCGCCATCGACGCCTGGGCCGTGCCGGGCGGGATCGCCCACAACATCGTCGACCCTGCGGCCCGCTCCAACGCGTTCACCACCGTGCTCACGGGCAGCTGCGACGTGGATCGGATGCGGTCCGTGTGCCAGGAGCGCGCCGGGCTCACGATCGGCGTCGGGATCAGCGGCTTCGAGGGGCGGGCGTTCCGCATCGGCCACATGGGCCATCTGAACCCACCGATGGTGCTCGGAACGCTCGGCACCATCGAAGCGGCGTTCACCGCCATCGGTGCGTCGTTGGGCGGCTCGGGCGTCGCCGCCGCAGCCGCCGCACTGGCGCCGTCGCTGGCGTAGCGCGGCCGTCGGGTCAGTGGCCGTCGGTTCAGCGGATGGTCGGCTCGGCGTCGTTCGGCCCGGCCGCCGGCGCTTCGGCGAACTCTGCGCTCAGCGTCGTGCGGATCTCGAGGTGGCGCAGGAGGAACGCCCGCTCGTCGAACCGCTTCCGGCGCATCCAGCTGGTGACCTCGTCGTTGCACTTGCTGGTGTTGCACGGACCGCAGGCCGGTGCGACGTTGTCGAGCGTGTACCGCCCGCCCCGCGAGATGGCCAGGACGCAGTCGCGCTGCAGCGGCCGGTCCGCCGCACGGCAGTAGGCGCAGCCGCCCCACGCGGTCTTGAGCGCGGTCCACTGGTCGTCGCTCAGGTCGTGCTCGACCCGGTCCATGCGGCGCTTGCGCCGGCGGGCGGCCTTGGCCTTACGGCTTCGAGGGGCAGCCATGTCCCGAGCGTAGGCATCGCCCGCGTCCTCGCCGCGGATCGTACGCCGCTGTCCGGAGGCCGGGTCGCTCCGGTCACCCGGCGCCGGCGTAGGGGTCCCACGCCGGCGGCGCGGATGCCAGGTGCCGGGTCAGGTGGTCGAGGACGGTCGTCGGGTCGAGGCCGGACTCGCCGTCGGTGGCCAGGCGGGGGGAGAGAACCGACGGAGCCGTCGCCGTCCAGACGGCGTGCGGGTCGGCCGCGCTGAGCTCCTCGGCGAGCGGGCGGAGATCCACGCGTGGGAGCGGGCGCCGGGAGCGGTACTGCACCCACGTCTCGTACCGATCGGTGTAGGCGTACCGGCGGCCGTGAACCACGAGGATGCGGAAGCATCCGGTGGCGTTGTTGATGGCCAGCGGATGGGCGCCGACGTACTCGTCCGAGGCGAACCGATGGCCCGACCGCTGCGGTTCTTCGGCGGCGATCTCGACGACGGCGAGATCCGACCCGGGTCGCTCGTGGACGACGATCGACCCGCTGGCCAGAGCGGCCTCGCTGTGCGTCAGCTCGTCGTCCTCGTCGGCCCAGAGCTCCTCGAACCGCTCCGGGTGGACGACGAGGTCGAGCACGCATTCCAGCATCGTCTCGTACAGCGCGGCGCACTGCGCCCCGTAGGGTCCGGCGAGCTGCGACGCGATCGGCGACCGCTCGGGGTCCGCGTAGGCGGCGATCGCCATCGACGCCCGGGCGGCCTGCCGGTAGCGGTAGGTGGCGAAGTCGCCCGCGGCGGCCACGTCGATCAGCAGCTCGCGGTGCTGTCGCGCCGCCTCGGGATCGACGAGGGCGAACATGGCGACCAGCCCGTCCTGATCGAAGTGGTTGTTGGTGACCACCTCGGCACCGACGGCGTCGCCGCTGGCGGCGAACAGGAACGAAATCTGCGCCGAGAGATCCGCCCGTAGCCCGCTCGGCACGATCGTGCCGGGCCAGTGCGACAGGGTCAGCACGGTGGCGGCGTTCGGTGAACCGTCGACCACGACGTTCGGGATCTGGTTGGTGGCGTCGTATTCGCAGTAGCGCATGGATCCGGCGTCTTCCTCTCGACGCCGAGGCTACGACTTCAACCTCGGTTGAAGTCAACAGCGATGGGCTGCGCTCAGGTCGGGCGACCGGCGTCGACGGCGCGCACCACGTCGCGCAGCGTGCGCATCGCCTGGGCGCGACGTCGCTGGGCCTCCGGCAGGGCGTCGAGGTCGATCTCGGCGACCGTGTTGCCGTACGCCGGGTAGGTGGCGATCTCGTCGTCGGTCAGCTCCGCCAGGTAGCGCTTGCGGCGGAAGGCCGCTTCCACGAACGGTGCCAGCTCGGCATCCTTCGCGGCCTGCCGCTCGGCCTCGGCCTGCTGGAACTCGGGCATCACCTCGGCCGCGAACAGCTCCAGCGCCTCGCAGATGTGCTCGTGACGGTTGTTGCCGCCCTGCTGGATGAACACGGTCTGGTCGACGCCCGCCTCGGCGAACCCCCGCAGGTGCCGGCGCAGCTCGTCGGGCGTGCCGATGCCGCCCGTGCCGCCACCGAGGAAGTCGAGTCCCACGCTGTCGCGCACGGCCACGTAGTGGTCCCAGATGTTCGTGCGGCCCGGCTTGTGCTCGCCGAACGCGTAGTGGTGACCCAGGGCGAACTGGAAGAACCGGAAGCCGTCGAGGCCCCGCCGCACCGCCTCGTCGTGATCGGCGTGCACCGAGAAGCTCGTCACCATGGCGACGTTGGGGTTCACCGCGTGGCCCACCGGGACGCACTCGCGCTTGAACGTCTCGTAGTAGTCGTCGACCCACTGCGCCGCCTCGGCCGGGTCGACGAACGCGAAGGTCAGGGCCCCGATGCCGAGCTGGGCGGCGAGGTGGATCGTCTCGCGGTTGGAACACGCCACCCACAGCGGCGGATGCGGGCGCTGCAGCGGCTTGGGCACGACGTTGCGGGTCGGCATCGAGAAGAACCGGCCCTCGAACCCCGGGTACGGGTCCATGGCCAGCATGTTGGCGACCTGCTCGACGGTCTCGCGCCACATGGCCCGCCGGTCGGCAGGGTCGATGCCGTACCCCTCGAGCTCCGCGCGCGAGGCCGACTCGCCCGTGC
This sequence comes from Actinomycetes bacterium, assembly GCA_031423915.1. Classification (GTDB taxonomy): domain Bacteria; phylum Actinomycetota; class Acidimicrobiia; order Acidimicrobiales; family Ilumatobacteraceae; genus JANMAT01. The sequence goes on from JANPGL010000685.1 coordinate 3,245, forward strand.
CGAACTCGACCCGGCCGTTGGACACCAGGTCGAGCGTGGCGATCCGCTCGGCGATGCGGGCCGGATGGTTGTAGCCGGGGGGCATCAGCACGATGCCGTGACCCAGCCGGATGCGGCTCGTGCGCTGCGACGCCGCCGCCAGGAACACCTCCGGCGCGGAGGAGTGCGAGTACTCCTCCAGGAAGTGGTGCTCGACCTCCCACGCGTGGTCGATGCCGAGCCGGTCGGCCAGTTCGATCTGCGCCAGGGCGTCCTGGAACAGACGATGCTCGGCCCCCTCGTTCCAGGGCCGGGGCAGCTGGTGCTCGTAGAAGATGCCGAACTTCACGGGTGACCTCCTGAAGGCGCGACCAGGCGTCGCACTAGTCCATGCGGGAGCCGCCGTCGACGTTGATGGTCTGGCCGGTGATGAAGGTGGCGTCGTCGCTGGCGAGGAAGGCGACGGCGGCGGCCTGCTCGTCGGGCCGGCCCTGGCGGCCCAGAGGGATGCGGCTGATCGTGCCCTTGCGGGCCTGCTCGGGGTCGACGCCGATGCGCGCTGCGGTGCGGCCGAACGTGCCGTCCATCATGTCCGTGTCGGTCGACCCGGGGCTCACGCAGTTGACGCGGATGCGGTGCGGCGCCAGCTCCATGGCCAGCTGTTGCGTGAGTCCGATCATGCCGAACTTGGTGGCGCAGTACGCGCCGTAGTTGGGCAGGCCCACCCGGCCGGCCAGCGAGGAGATGTTGACGATGCACCCACCCTTGTCGGCGTCGCGCATCACGCGGCCGACGGCCTTGGTGACGAGGTACAGCCCGTTGAGGTTGACGTCGACCGAGCGGTACCAGACGTCGTCGTCGAGGTCGAGGAGGCCGTTGGCCCCGGCCTCGGACGGCAGTGCGGCGTTGTTGACGAGGATGTCGATGCCGCCCAGCGCGGCGACGGTGGCGTCGACGAGGCCCTGCACCTGGTCGGCCACCGCGACGTCGGCGTCATGGGCAAGTGATCGGCGGCCGAGCGCGGCGATCTCGTCGGCCACCGACGCCGCGCCCCGCCAGCTCTCTGCCTGCTCGCGCGGCGGGTAGGTCGACGGGTCCCGCGGGAACCCGCTGACCGCCACGTGGCAGCCCTCCTCGGCCAGTCGCAGGGCGATGGCCCGTCCGATGCCGCGCTTGCGTCCGGCGCCGGTCACCAGCGCCACCTTGCCTTCGAGACCCCTCATGGCCGGCACCGTACCGCGCCGGCCAGCGGCGTTCCTCAAGAACCATGCCGCGACGTGTCGGCTGGCTCATGGAGGACCGAACCGGTGTCGATAGCGATGGTCATGCAGCTCACCACGCGCTTGACCATCGGCCGGAAGCTCGCTGTCCTGGGTGGCGTCTCGCTCGTCGCGCTCCTCGGGATCGGCGGCGTCAGCTACGCCGGCGCCGGCACGATCAGCCGGCTGAACGCGCAGCGCAGAGTCATCGCGGAGGTCAACGACCAGCTGGCCCTCCTCGACATGAAGGTGAGCGACGCGCAGATCGCCGAGCGAAACGCCCTGCTGGCCACCACCGACGCGGCGCGCAAGGCGGCGGGCGACCAACTCGGAGCCGTCAAGGCGATCGTCGAGAAGGGCTGGGCCGCGCTGTCCACCGATGGCCTGTCGTCGGAGGCGGTGGCGTCGATCGACCCGCTCCACACGGCGTACTCGACGTACGTCGGCGAGGTGTCCACCCAGCTCGAGGTGCTCAAGGCCATCGACCCGTCGTCGCCCGAGGCGGTCACCGCGCTGCAGCGCGAGGTCGACCGCGCCGACGCCATGCAGACCAAGGTCGACGCGACGCGCAGCCTGCTCCGGTCCAACGAGGACGCGGCGACCGCCGGTCTGTCCTCGACCATCCACTCGATCCGGGTCACCGCGCTCGTGGCGGCACTGATCGCCCTGGCCGTCGTCTCCACGGTGGCCGTGCTGATCACCCGCTCGATCGTTCGCCCGTTGGCGGTGCTCCAGGCCAACCTGGGACATGTCGCCGACCACCTCGACCTGACGGTCCAGGTGGACGAGTCGGGCGGTCCCGAGTTCCGCAGCCTCGGCGCTGCGGCGAACCGGTTGCTCGGCGAGGTGCGCCGCCTCGTCGGTCAGATCGCCGGGCACGCCGGAGCGTTGTCGGCCTCGTCGGTGGAACTGGCGGCGGTGAGCCGTCAGCTGACCGGGAGTGCCGAGTCGACCACCAACATGGCGGTGCGCTCCTCCAACACGGCCGGCGACGTCGCCGCCAACGTGCAGACCGTGGCGGCGGCGACCGAGGAGATGACCTCCGCCATCGACGAGATCGCCCGTGGCGCCAGCGCGGCGGCCGCCACCGGGGCGCAGGCGACGGTGCTGGCCAGCGAGGCCCAGGTGGCGATGCAGCGCCTGGGCGTCTCGTCGGCCCAGATCGACCAGGTCGCCAAGCTGATCGGTGGTATCGCCGAGCAGACCAACCTGCTCGCGCTGAACGCCACGATCGAGGCTGCCCGGGCCGGAGAGGCGGGCAAGGGGTTCGCGGTCGTGGCGAGCGAGGTCAAGGACCTGGCGACGCGCTCGTCGGGTGCCACCGCCGACATCAGCCAGCAGATCGCCGCCGTCCAGAGCGACGTCCAGTCCGCCATCGCCGCCATCGGTCAGATCGCCTCGGTCATCGACGAGATCAGCGAGACCCAGACGTCCATCGCGACGGCCGTCGAGGAGCAGACCGCGACGACGCTGGAGATCAGCCGGAGCCTGGCCGGGGTCGCCATGGGTTCCGACAGCATCGCGTCCGACGTCGATGCGGTGTCGCGCTCGTCGGGCGAGGTGTCGTCGGCGGCCGAGAACACCGAGTCGTCGGCCGCCGAGCTCTCGCAGATCGCGGTCGAGCTCCAGCAGCTGGTCGGGTCGTTCCGCTACTGACGCCGGACCGGCGACCGGAGCGACACCGGGTCGGAACGGTAGGCTGCCACCATGGCCGACGAGGAGCGCACCGCCGTGCTGGACGGGATCGAGGGCGACCTCGCGGGGGTCGAACGGGCGCTGGCACGTCTCGACAGCGGCGCGTACTTCCAGTGCGAGGTGTGCGGTGCGCCGCTCGACGACGCGTTGCTGGCGGCCGACCCGGCGGGGGCCCGTTGCGTGACCTGCGTCGGGCTCCCGGCCGCCGTCGGCGCGGCACCGACGGGCGGCGAGCCGGGCTCGCCGACCCCGTCCGGCGAGCCCGCCTAGCACCGTGGCCGGGGCCGCCGAGCGGCGGGCCCGCATCCGTCGAACCGCCAGACTCGCGCGGCTCACGGCGAGTCGCGGCGCGGCGTTCGCCGTGCATCGCGCCCGGCGCCGGACGGCGGGAGAACGTCGCCGGGCCGAGCTCGACGACCGCTTCGCGCTGCGCACGGCCGAGCAGGTGGCGGCCGAGCTCGGCCACATGAAGGGTGTGCTGATGAAGGCCGGGCAGCTGCTCGGCGCCATCGCCGAGGCGTTGCCCCTACCGGCCCAGGAGGCCCTGGCCACGCTCCAGTCGGACGCTCCGCCGATGGCTCCCTCGCTGGCCGAGTCGGTGGTGCGCGCGGAGCTGGGCGCCGACCCCTTGGCGCTGTTCCGTCGCTGGGACCCGGTGCCCGTGGCGGCGGCGTCCATCGGGCAGGTCCATCGGGCGGAGCTGTTCGACGGCACGCAGGTGGCGGTGAAGGTGCAGTACCCGGGCATCGCCAACACGTTCCACGGTGACCTGGCCAACGCCGAGCTGCTCTACGCCCTGTTCTCCCGGTTCGCCCTGCCCGGTCTCGACCCGAAGGCCCTCGTCGACGAGCTGCGCACGCGCATGGTCGACGAATTGGACTACCTCACCGAGGCGGCCAACCAGACGGCCTTCGCCGGGTTCTACGCCGACCACCCCTTCGTGCGGATCCCCAGCGTGGTGCCCGAGCTGTCGACCGCCAGGGTGCTCACGTCCACGTGGGTCGACGGCCTGGCGTGGTCGACGTTCGCGGCGACGGCATCGCCCGAGGCGCGCCAGCGTGCCGCCGAGATCGTGTTCCGCTTCTCCCAGGGTTCCGTCCACCGGTTCGGCTGCTTCAACGGTGACCCGCACCCGGGCAACTACCGCTTCCACCCCGACGGCACCGTCACGTTCCTCGACTTCGGTCTCGTGAAGCGGTGGGCGCCCGGCGAGTGGGATCGGCTGCTCCCGTGCATGGATGCCATCGTCGTCGACCGCGACCCGGACGCCCTGCTGGGGGCCATGGAACGGGTGGGCTTCCTCCGGCCCGGCCACGGCCTGGCCGCCGCCGAAGTGTTCGCCTACGTGTCGAGCCCCTACGTGCCCTACCTGACCGACACGTTCACCTTCACCCGGTCCTTCGTGGCCGAGGCACTCGGCCGGGTGCTCGACGTGCGTGGTCCGTCCCAGCACGTCGTCCGCCAGCTCGACATGCCGACCAGCTTCGTGATGCTCGACCGCGTGGTCTGGGGCGTGAGCGCCCTGATGGGCCGCCTCGAGGCCACCGGACCCTGGCGGGCGATCGTGCTCGAGTACCGCCGGGGCGATTCGCCCGCCACGCCGCTCGGCGGGGCCGACGCCGCCTGGTGGGCCGCCCGGGCGCGTTGAGTGACGGGCCGGGCGCCGCGGTACCGTTCAACCAGGCAACGACCAGTTGGGGGTTGGCATGTCCGGTGGAGCCAAGCCGAGAGCGCCGTTCGCGCCGTGGGACCGGCGTGAGCTGGCCGGCGCGTTCGACGTGGCCGAGTCGGCCCGTCGCGTCGGCAACTACAAGTGGGTCGAGATGAAGATGTTCGAGGCGCTCGGCGGCTGGGTGGCCACCGTGCCCGAGCTCGACGTCAAGATGCGGCTCGGCACCCACTGCTACAAGCACGCCTGGCACGCCGAGCTGTGGCACAAACGCCTGCCCGAGCTGCGCGAGATGAACCCCGACCGTCTCACGCAGCCCGCCAACGACGCCATGGTGCGCTTCATGGCGGCGCTCACCGAACCCGAGGCGCCCGAGCTGACCATCGAGAAGCTCGTCGGCGTGTACCGCGTGCTCGTGCCGCACAAGATCGCCGCCTACACGTACCACCTCAACAACACGAGCGAGATCACCGACGCGCCAACCATGCGCTCGCTGAGGTTCGCGCTCGCCGACGAGTTCGACGACTGGCGCGACGGCGAGATGCTGCTCCAGTCGCTGATCGACACGCCCGATGCCGTGCGCCGCGCCGCCGCCCGCCAGGGCGAGCTCGAGGGGATCATGGTGGAAGCGGGCGGCATCACCGGGCCGGGATCCATCGGCTTCGGCATCCCCGACAAGGCGGTGCACGCATGAGGAAGTTCTTCCCGGTCGACGACCTGGCTCGCGACGACCGCTTCTACAAGCTCACGATGGCCGACCGCGTGGGCGACCCACGCTCGGGCCTCAACCTGAACGGCGACCAGAGCCGCCGCTCGTCGAACCGTCTGACGCCGTCGCGCAAGGACGCATCCGACGCGGCCCGCTCGCTGATGCACGGCATCTTCGTCGGCGAGATCCAGGCGCTCGAAGGCGCCGGGCGCACCTGCTGGGACTTCACGGACGCCGGCACCGCCGAGGCCGACGACGGCGCCATCCCGTTCGCCCTCAAGCTCGACATGGCCCGCCAGGCGTGGGACGAAGCGCGCCACGTGGAGATCAGCGTGAAGCTGAGCGACTGGATGGGCACCGAGATCGGCGCCTACTCGGAGAACACGGTGCTGTTCGAGGCCGCGTGCTCGCACGACCCGGTGCTGCGCCTGGCCGGCGTGAACCGGGCGCTCGAAGGTCTGGCCATCGACGTGTTCACGACGATGAAGGAGTTCGGCGACCTGGCCGGCGACCCGTTCCTCGAGTTCTGCGAGGACTGGATGCTGGCCGACGAGGTGACCCACGTGAAGATGGGGTCCGACTGGTTGCGTCGCCTCACCGAGACCGACCCCGAGCGGCGCAAGCGGGCGCTCGAGTTCCAGAGCGTGGTCGACAAGCTGTTCTCGTTCGGCGGCACCCGCTCCGATTCCGACGAGTCGCCCATCGGTCTCGCCCGTCGCTTCCGCGAGCTGGCCGGGTTCTCCGACACCGAGATCGAATCGATCGCCGAGGTGTCGCTGGAGGCGCTGAACGACCGCAAGGGCGAGGCCCGCTCGCTGCAGCGCGAGGCGGCCGCCCGCTTCGCCGAGACGACGGGCTGAGCCGTGACCGTGACCGTGACGCCCACCGCGTTCCAGTTCGTCTTCTTCGACGCCGCCCGCATCGCCGAGCTGGCCACCGAGGTGCTGGCCATGCTCGGTCTCGCCGACGATCTGCTCGTCGAGGTCGACGAGCGCACGCCGGTGGCGCGCGTGACGGTCGCCGACGGGTCGCCCGTGGTGGTGCACGCCGAGTCGGGCGCGTTCGAGGACACCCGCAAGCCCCGGGCGATGAGCGAAACGGCCACCACGCTGGCGCTGGCGCGCGTGCTGCTGCGCCTGCGCGATCGACGCGAGGGTGGCTTCGCCGAGGCCCCGCCCGACGACCAGCTGTCGCTGACCCAGGTGGCGGCGTGGGACAGCTACGTGCTCGGGCGCCTGGCCCGTCTGGGGGTGCCGGTGCACCCGCCGCGGTGGCGCTACAACTTCCGCAACCGCCACGGCTTCACCGACGCGGCCGACACCGCGTTCGACGAGCTGTTCGGCGCCGACGGCCTGTCGTGGGGGGCGGTCAGCGCCATCTCCGAAGCCGCGTGCGCCGTCGCCTCGAGTAGCCGGGCGGCCCGACCGTGAGCGGCGTGCTGCTTCCCGCCGGGGTGCGCCGCCGCCGCGTCGATGTCGGCTCGGCCGAGCTCGAAGTGTTGGAGGCCGGCGACCCCGGTGCGCCCGTGGTCGTGCTGGCCCACGGGTTCCCCGAGAGCGCGTGGAGCTGGCGCCACCAGCTCGCACCGCTCGCCGCCGCCGGGTACCACGTGCTGGCGCCCGACCAGCGGGGCTACGGCCGCTCCACCCACTTCGACCGCGTCGAGGACTACGGCATCGAGCATCTGACCGGCGACCTGCTGCACCTGGTGTCGAGCACCGGGCAGGACGATGCCGTGTTCATGGGCCACGACTGGGGTGCCCTCATCGTGTGGGACCTGGCCAAGCTGCACCCGGCCCGGTGCCGCGGGGTGGCCGGCCTGAGCGTGCCGTTCGTGCAGTGGCCGGCGCCGCCCACGCAGCTGATGCAGTCCGTGTACGGCGACCGGTTCTTCTACATCCTGTACTTCCAACCGGTCGGCCCGGCCGAGACCGAACTGGATGCCGACCCGCGAGCCTCGATGGCCGGCACGTTGTTCGGCGCATCAGGCGCGGGCATGGAGGGCCGCGAGATGCCGACAGAGCTGCCGCCCATGGAGGGCACAGGTTTTCTGACGCAGATGAGCACGCCGCCGGCGCTGCCCTTCATGGGCCCCGAAGGACCGTGGCTGGACGAAGCCGCGCTGCAGGTCTACGTCGACGAGTTCGCGCACTCGGGCTTCTTCGGACCGGTCAGCTATTACCGCAACCTCGACGCCAACTACGAGATCGTGAAGGACCTGGGCCCCGAGCGCCTGACCATGCCGGTGTACTTCATCGGTGGCTCGTTGGACGTGGTGACCACGATGGACCCCACCGGTGTCGAACGCATGCAGAACTCGTTGCCCGACTTCCGAGG
>JANPGL010000686.1:0-2518 GCA_031423915.1 Actinomycetes bacterium
CGTCGGCGATGGCCGGCGGCCTTCGTGCGCTGATCGAGCACCCCGACCAGCTGGCGCGCCTGCAGGCCGATCCGTCGCTGATCCCCACGGCGGTCGACGAGATCATCCGCTGGGTCACGCCGGTGAAGCACTTCATGCGCAACGCCACCACCGAGTACACACTGAGCGGTCACACCTTCCGGCCGGGCGACGCCGTGCTCCTCAGCTACCCGTCGGCCAACCGTGACGAAGAGGTGTTCGGCAACCCGTTCACGTTCGACGTCGGCCGCACCCCGAACTAGCACCTGTCGTTCGGCTTCGGCGTGCACTTCTGCCTCGGAGCCATGCTCGCCCGCATGGAGATCAAGGCGCTCCTCACCGAGCTGCTGCCGCGGCTGAAGTCGATCGAGCTGGCCGGCGAACCCGCCGAGATGCACACCCTGTTCGTCGGCGGCCTGAAGCGTCTCCCCATCCGGTACGAGCTGGTCGGGTAGCGCCGCCCGCGCGCGGGCTGCGCGAGCATGGCGCCCGTGCACGTGCTGTTCGCCACCGCCGAGTTCGCGCCGGTGGCCTCCGTGGGCGGCCTGGCCGCGGCGGCGGCCGGTCTCGTCCACGAGCTGCGTCGCCAAGGGGTCACGGTCGACGTGGTCATGCCCGACTACGGCGGCGTCGAGCTGACCGACGAGAGCTCCTACGACCTCGTCGACGTGCCCGCGTGGGCCGGGCCCGCCCGGGTCCGCTCCGGCGTGCACGCCCGGGCCGGCGCGCTGCACCTCGTCAGCGTGCCCGGCATCGCCCGGCCCCACCCCTACGTGCAGGCCGACGGCATCGGCTGGCCCGACAACGACGCCCGCTTCCTCGGGTTCTCGATGGCGGTCGCCGCGCTGTCGCGGCGGTGGGCGCCCGACGTGCTGCACCTCAACGACTGGCACACGGCCGCCGCGCTGGCTGACACGCCGCCGTCGCTGCCGTCCGTCGTGTCGATCCACAACCTGGCGTACCAGGGGACCACCGAGGACGTCTGGCTCGGCCGCATCGGGCACCGGTCGGCCGCCTACGAACGCTACGGCGCCTGCAACCCGTTGTCGGGCGGGCTGCTGCTGGCCGACGGCATCGTGGCCGTCAGCCCCAACTACGCCCGGGAGATCCTGGAGCCGGCCAACGGCTACGGGCTCGACGGCGTCCTCGTCCACCGGCGCGACGCCCTGGTGGGCATCCTCAACGGCATCGACACCGACGTGTGGGATCCGGCCACCGACCCGCTTCTGGTGGCGAACTACGCCAGGGTCGACGACCAGGCGCGGGCCGCCAACCGGGCGGCCGTGCGGGCCGCGGCGGGTCTCCCCGACGCGCCCGGACCCCTGCTCGTGATCGTCACGCGGCTCGTCGAGCAGAAGGGCATCGACCTCGTCGTGCCGTTCCTGCCGCTGCTGGACCGCCTGCCGGCCCAGCTCGCCGTGCTCGGTTCGGGTGACCGGGCGCTCGCCGCCGCGCTGCGGGCCGCCGCGGCGGCCAGTCCCGACACCGTCGGGTTCGTCGAGGGCTACGACGAGGCGCTGTCGCATCGCATGTTCGCCGGGGGAGACCTGTTGCTGATGCCCAGCCGGTTCGAGCCGTGCGGCCTGGCCCAGATGCAGGCGATGCGCTACGGCTGCCTGCCCGTCGTCACCGCGGTCGGCGGGCTGCGCGACACGGTGACCGACCTCGACGACCATCCCGGGGCTGGTACGGGCTGGACGGCGGCCCACGTCGACCCGCTCGACCTGCTCGATGCCGTCCACCGGGCCGTGCGCGGCTGGCGCCAGGCCAAGGTGCGAAAGGCGGCCCAGGCGCGCGGCATGGCGGTCGACTGGTCGTGGCGGGCGCCGGCCGAGCGGCACGTGGCCCTGTACCGGCAGGTCTCCCGCCGCTGAAGATCGGGCCTTCCGACCGCACATGACCGTGGCGGGGATCGGGTACGTTCCGCACCATGGCTGCCGATCCGAAGGTCCTCGTCATCGTCCTCGCCGGCGGCGAGGGCAAGCGCATGCTCCCGCTCACGCAGGACCGGGCCAAGCCGGCCGTGCCGTTCGGAGGCAGTTACCGGATCATCGACTTCGCCCTGTCGAACTTCGCTAACTCCCGGTACCTCAAGATCGTCGTCCTCACCCAGTACAAGAGCCACAGCCTCGACCGCCACATCAGCCAGACGTGGCGGTTCTCGACCCTGCTGGGCAACTACGTGACGCCCGTTCCGGCCCAGATGCGTCGCGGCCCGTTCTGGTTCTCGGGTTCGGCCGACGCCATCTACCAGAACCTCAACCTCATCAGCGACGAGAACCCCGACTACGTGGCCGTGTTCGGCGCCGACCACATCTACCGGATGGACCCGCGCCAGATGGTCGAGCGCCACGTCGATTCGGGCGCCGGCGTCACGGTGGCCGCCATCCCGGTCCCGGCCCTCGAGGCGACCCAGTTCGGCGTGATCGAGGCCAGCGCCAGCGGCGAGATCCTGGCGTTCCACGAGAAGTCGCCCAACCCGCCGGGCATGCCCGGCGAC
>JANPGL010000687.1:0-11506 GCA_031423915.1 Actinomycetes bacterium
CCGACGGCGGTGTCGGCCACGACCGAGGACGCCGACGAGGACCATGCCGTCGAGGCGAGCGCCAAGTCCAAGGCCAAGCCGGCCCGCACCCGGGCCCGCAAGTCGGCCTGACGCCGTGGCCCCCAAGGGGACCCCGGTCACCGTCGGCGAACGGTCGCTGACGCTCACGAACCTCGACAAGGTGCTGTACCCCGAGGCCGGGTTCACCAAGGCGCAGGTCATCGACTACTACGCCCGAGTCGCCCCCGTGATGCTGCCCCACCTGCACGGTCGGGCACTCACGTTCCACCGCTTCCCGAACGGCGTCGACCAGAAGGGCTTCTTCGAGAAGAACTGCCCGGGCCACCGACCCGAGTGGGTGCCGGTGTCGATCGGGCCAGGTACACCGCCGCCCAAATCGTGCCGCATCGAGGAACCCGCGGCACTGGTGTGGGCCGGCAACCAGGCGGCCATCGAGATCCACGCACCGATGGCCCTGGCCGACGACCTGATGAACCCACGGATGGTCGTGTTCGACTTCGACCCCGGCCGTCCGGCCACGATCGTCGAGTGCGCCCAGGTGGCGCTGGCCGTGCGCGAGGTGCTGCACGCGGTCGACCTCGAGGGCTGGTGCAAGACGAGCGGCTCGAAGGGCATGCAGCTGTACGTGCCGGTCAATGGCGCGCTCACGCACGAGCACGCGTCGAGCTTCGCGTTGGCCGTCGGTCAGCTGCTCGAGCGACAGCTGCCCGACCGCGTGCTGACGGTCATGACGAAGGAGCGGCGCACCGGCAAGGTGTTCGTCGACTGGAGCCAGAACTCGTTCCACAAGACGACGATCGCCGTGTACTCGTTGCGCGCCCGGCCCCGCCCGACGGTGTCGACGCCTGTGTCGTGGGACGAGGTGACCGACGCTGCCGAGGGTCGGGCCGAGCTCCGCTTCGAGACGGCCGACGTGCTCGCCCGCGTGGAGGCGCTCGGCGACCTGTTCGCGCCCACGCTGACGACGCGCCAGACGCTGCCGGCCCCGTCACGCTGACGCGTCGCCGCGCCTCCCCTGCCGCCGGGATCTCGCGCATCAAATGCGACGAACCGCCCGCATGTGCGGGGGTGGTCGCATCATTTGCGCCGGAGCCGGCAGGGACGACCCCCCCGCCCGCCCGAGCGGTCAGCCCGGGCGCACGTAGGTGCCCTGGGCCACCGAGACGATGCGCTCGGCGTTGTCGTCGACCCAGATCCTCACGCTGCCCACCACGTTGCGACGTCCGGCCGTGTGCAGGTCGGCGCGACCCCACAGCACCGTGCCGGCGGCGGGGCGCAGGTAGCGGATCGACAGCTCCGAGGTGAGCGCCATCGGCTCGATGCCGACCGCGCCGAACAGCGCGTACCAGAGCACCGCGTCGGCGAGCGCGAACTGCGTCGGTCCGGAGATGAATCCGCCGGGCCGCAGCAGCGCCTGATCGGGCGTGATGCTCGCCACGGCGAACGTGGGCCCCACGTCCACGCACTGGTTCGCGGCCCCCGGGTAGGCCTGGCGGAGGAAGGCGTTGATCTCGTCGGCGGTCACCGTCATGACCGCCGAACCTAACCGGGCGCGCTGGTGGTCGGGGCGCCGCGGGAGTAGACCGGAGGCACCGCTACATCGAGGGGGAGTCGAGATGGATGCACAGGCGAAGAAGCTGGCGCTCCGGGCCATCAACTACGGGCTCTACGTGCTCACGGCCGTCGATGGCGACGAGTACGGCGCGGCCGGGGTGAACTGGCTCACGCAGACGTCGTTTGACCCGCCGCTCGTCGCCGCCGGCGTGAAGGCCGACAGCGGCACGGCGGCGATCATCGCCAAGACGGGCACGTTCGCCGTGAGCGTCCTGGCCGACGACCAGCTCGACGTGGGCAAGGCGTTCTTCCGCTCCACCAGCGTGGAGGACGGCACGATCAACGGCCACCCGTTCGAGCCGGGCCCGACGACGGGCAACCCGCTGCTGACCGAGCTGCCATGGTGGTTCGAGTGCCGCGTCGCCGAGACGGTGACGATCGGCGATCACACGATCTTCGTGGCCGAGGTGGTCGACGCCGGCGTCCGCGACGAGAGCCGCACGCCCCTGCTGCTGCGCTCGACGGGCATGAACTACGGCGGGTAGGCCGGCGGCGGGAGCGGGCCCACCGCGCCGTCGGGGCCGCGGCGCCATAGGGTGTCCGTAGGCGCAGGACCGGGGGCGGTCGATCGGCGTCGACACAACCCGGCGGGCGGCAGGCGAAGGTCGGCGCGGCGCGCCTGGCCGGAGGGACGGCGGATGGAGCTGGTGATCGAGGTGCGGGGCCTTCGCAAGGCCTACGGGTCGTTCGTGGCGGTCGACGGGATCGATCTCGACGTACGCCGAGGCGAGGTGTTCGGGCTCCTCGGACCGAACGGCGCCGGCAAGACCACGACGATCGAGATCTGCGAGGGCTACCGCCGTCGCAGCGGCGGCGACGTGCGCGTGTTGGGCGAAGACCCCGACCGGCCGTCGACGCCGTGGCGGCAACGCATCGGGCTCGTGCTCCAGCAGAGCCTGCCCAGCGAGGAGCTCACCGTGGCCGAGTCGGTGGCCCACATCGGCTCGTTCTTCGCCGACCCTCGGCCCACCGACGAGGTGCTGGCCCTCGTCGGGTTGGAGGCCAAGCGCAACGCCCGGGCGAGCAAGCTGTCGGGTGGCCAGCAACGCCGGCTCGACGTGGCGCTCGGCATCGTGGGTCGGCCCGACCTGCTGTTCCTCGACGAGCCCACCACCGGCTTCGACCCCGAAGCTCGCCGCCAGTTCTGGGACCTCATCCGGACCTTGCGCGACGAGGGGACCACGATCCTGCTGACGACGCACTACCTCGACGAGGCCGAGGCGTTGTCCGACCGCGTGGCCGTGCTGGCGGGAGGGCGCATCCGGGCCGAGGGAACGCCGACCGACCTGGCGGGCCGCGACCGGGCGCCGGCCACCGTGTCGTGGCTCGACGCCAACGGGATGGCCTCGGTGTGCACGCCCTACCCGACGCTCTACGTCAACGAGCTGTCGCGCCGGTTCGGGGGCGAGGTACCGAAGCTGACCGTCACGCGCCCGTCGCTCGAGGACGTGTACCTCGAGCTGATCGGGGAGCCGTCGTGAGCCTCGTCCCGCCGCCCCCGCCCCCGCCGGCGCTCGCCCCCGCACGGCCCACGACCTACGTCCATCGCCCCGTGGGGCGCGCCCCGTCGCTCGCCCGGGTGACGTGGAGCCGCTTCCTCGTCGATCTGAAGGTGTTCCTGCGCAACGGGCAGTCGGTCGGGTTCACGCTGGCGTTCCCCGTGATGATGCTGTTCCTGTTCGCCTCGATCTTCTCCGGCAAGGTCGAGGGCACCGGGGTGAGCATCAGCCAGCTCTACGTGGCGGGCCTCATCGGGTCGTCGGCCATCTCCACCGGGTTCGTCAACACCGCCATCGGCGTGGCGTTCGAGCGCGAGCGCGGCGAGCTGAAGCGCCTCGCCGGCACGCTGATGCCCAAGGCGGCGTTCTTCCTCGGGCGCGGCCTGTCGGTGATGGTGATGACGGCCGCGCAGGTGGCCGTGCTGATCGTCATCGGCCTCGTCTTCTACGACCTGGCGCTGCCCCGCACGGTCGGCCGCTGGCTGACGTTCGCTGGGGTGCTGGCGCTCGGCACGCTCGGCTCGACGTTGCTCGGGCTCGCCGTCGGCGGCCGGGTCAGCAACGCCAAGGCGGCGCCGGCGGTGGTGAACCTGCCGTTCGTGTTCCTCCAGTTCATCTCCGGCGTGTTCATTCCGTTCGCCGACCTGCCCAAGGGGTTGCAGACGGCGAGCGGGTTCTTCCCGTTGCGGTGGCTGGCCCAGGGCATGCGCAGCGTGTTCCTGCCCGACTCGTTCGTCACCCAGGAGCCCTCGGGTACCTGGCAGCGGCCCCTCATGTGGGGCGTGCTGACGCTGTGGACGCTCGTGGGCCTGGCGGTGTGCGTGCGCTGGTTCCGCTGGGTCGACGTCGACCGGCGCCGGTCGGGGTCGTAGCGCTGCCGTCCACCGATCGGTGGACAGCGAACCGGTCGAAGGGTCGTGCCCGGTGCCGCCGCGCCGCGCGCACCATGGGACGCATGGGAAACGTGGTCGAGGTGACCGGGCTCCACAAGCGGTACGGCGACCTGGCGGCGGTCGACGGGGTCGACTTGGTGGTGCGCGAGGGCGAGGTGTTCGGGCTGCTCGGACCGAACGGGGCCGGGAAGACCACCACCGTGGAGATCTGCGAGGGCTTCCGGCGTCGCAGCGGGGGCGAGGTGCGCGTGCTCGGCGAGGACCCCGAGCAGGGCGACCGCCTGTGGCGCAGCCGCATCGGGCTGGTGCTGCAGCAGAGCCTGCCGAGCGAGGAGCTCACCGTGGCCGAGGCGGTGACCCACATCGGCTCGTACTACGCGCGGCCGAGGCCGACCGACGAGGTGCTGGCGCTCGTGGGCCTGGAGGCCAAGCGCGACTCGCGGGCCGGCAAGCTGTCGGGCGGCCAGCAGCGCCGGCTCGACGTGGCGATCGGCATCGTCGGTCGCCCCGAGCTCCTCTTCCTCGACGAGCCCACCACGGGCTTCGACCCCGAGGCGCGCCGCCAGTTCTGGGACCTCATCCGGACCCTGCGCGACGAGGGAACGACGATGCTGCTCACGACGCACTACCTCGACGAGGCGGAAGCGCTGTCGGACCGCGTGGCCGTGCTGGCCGGCGGTCGCATCCGCGCCGAGGGCACGCCGGCGACGCTGGCCGGGCGCGACCACGAGCAGGCCACCGTGCACTGGACCGAGGACGGGGCGCCACGCGAGGCCCGCACACCCGCCCCGACCGCGTTCGTGGCCGGGCTCGCCGCCCGCCTCGGCGGGGAGGCCATCGACCTCGTGGTCAGCCGGCCGACGCTCGAGGACGTGTACCTGCGGCTGATCGGGGAGGCGTCATGATCCTCACCACGGAGCTGCCGTCGGTGTGGCATGCGAGCTGGACGCGCTTCGTCGTCGAGCTCAAGGTCTTCCTGCGCGACAGCCAGTCGGTCGGGTTCACGCTGGCGTTCCCGATCATGATGCTGTTCCTGTTCGCGTCGATCTTCTCGGGCAGGGTGGAAGGGACCGGGGTGACCGTCAGCCAGCTCTACGTGGCCGGCCTCATCGGCTCGTCGACCCTGTCGACCGGGTTCGTGAACACCGCCATCTCGCTGGCGTTCGAGCGTCAGCGGGGCGAGCTCAAGCGTCTGGCCGGCACGCCCATGCCCAAGGCGGCGTTCTTCATCGGCCGGGGCCTCAGCGTGCTCGTCGTGACCGCCGCGCAGGTCGTCGTCCTGGTGGCGGCCGGCATGATCTTCTACGACCTGAAGCTGCCCGCCACGCCGGCCCGGTGGGCCACCTTCGTGGGCGTGCTGGCGCTCGGTACGTTCGGGTCCACCCTGCTCGGGTTGGCGGTCGGCGGCCGCATCCGCAACGCCAAGGCTGCGCCGGCGGTGGTCAACCTGCCGTTCGTGTTCCTCCAGTTCATCTCGGGGGTGTTCATCCCGTTCCGCGACCTGCCGAGCGCCCTGCAGACGTTCAGCGGGTTCTTCCCGCTGCGCTGGCTGGCGCAGGGCATGCGCAGTGCGTTCCTGCCCGACGCGTTCGTCACCCAGGAACCGTCGGGCACCTGGCAGCGTCCGCTCATGTGGACCATGCTGGCGGTGTGGAGCCTGGTCGGCCTGGCGGTGTGCCTGCGCTGGTTCCGGTGGGTCGACGACGAGGGTCGCCGCCGGCGGTGAACGCTCGCCAGCAACCGCACGCCTGGGTGTCGATCGCCGTGTGGTGGCACGCCGCCTTCGCGGCGGCCGCCGCGGTGACGGTGGTGCTCACGTGCCTCGGGCCCGGCAGCCGGGCCGTGCGCGGCGGGGCCCTCGCGTGCGTGGGCGTCCTCGTCGTGCTGTACGTCGTCTTCGGTGCGCGCTGCGTCGACCCCGACAGCGACGACACGCGGGGGACGTTGTGGCGCTACGCGGGTCCGGCGGTGGTCGTCATGGCGGTCGGCCTGCTGCTGAGCCCGGGCCTGTTCAGCATGATGTTCATCCTTCCGCCGCAGTTCTTCGCAGCGGCGCCGGCCGTGCGGGACACGGTGCCCACGGTCGGGTTGCTGCTCGTGGCCGGTGCGGTCGGTCAGGCGCGCTGGGTCGATCCACCGTTCGGCAGCCGCGCCTGGACCCAGGCCATCGGCCAGTTCGCCGTGATCGGCCTGTTCTCGTTCGGCATGGGCGTCTTCATCATGCGGATCATCGACCAGTCGCGCGAGCGAGCCGCGCTCATCGACGAACTGATGCGGACGCGGGCCGATCTCGACGTGGCCCAGCACGAGGCCGGGGTCCAGGCCGAGCGTCAGCGCCTGGCCCACGACATCCACGACACCCTGGCCCAGGGCTTCACCAGCATCGTGCTGCTGGCGCAGACGGCGGCGGCGTCGTCTGGCGCCGACGGCCCGATGCGCGCCTCCCTGGCGGCCATCGAGGACACCGC
Source organism: Actinomycetes bacterium (assembly GCA_031423915.1). Classification (GTDB taxonomy): domain Bacteria; phylum Actinomycetota; class Acidimicrobiia; order Acidimicrobiales; family Ilumatobacteraceae; genus JANMAT01. The sequence continues at coordinate 6,496 of JANPGL010000687.1, forward strand.
CCGCCAGAACCTGGCCGAGGCGCGCGCCCTGGTGGCCGAGCTGACGCCACCCGCCCTCGCCTCGAGCTCTCTGGGGGCCGCAGGGGGCCGGCTCGTGGAGCAGCTCGGCCGCGAGATCGGTCTGGACGCCTCCTGGGCCGTGGAGGGCGAGCCCCGGGCCCTGCCGGCCGACGCCGAGGTGGCCCTGCTGCGCGCGCTGCAGGAGGCGTTGGCGAACGTGCGGCGGCACGCGCAGGCAACGTCGGTGCGAGCCTCGCTCTCCTACGGTGCCGACGGGGTTCGCCTCGTCGTGCGCGACGACGGGGTCGGTTTCACGCCCGACGCGCCGGTCGACGGGTACGGGCTGCGCGGGATGCGCAGTCGGATCGAGCAGGTGGGTGGCTCGCTGCGGGTGTCGTCGTCGCCGGGTGGCGGCACGCAGCTCGAGGCCTCGGTGGTCGCGCCGTGATCCGCGTCGTGGTGGCCGACGACCACCCGGTGCTGCGCCAGGGCATGGTGGCCATGCTCACCATGCACGACGACATGGAGGTCGTCGGCGAGGCGGCCGACGGGGCCGAGGCCGTGACGTTGGCTGGACGCCTGCTGCCGGACGTGGTGCTCATGGACCTGCGGATGCCGAACGTCGACGGGGCCGCGGCCACGGCCGACATCGTCCGTCGTCATCCGTCGGTGCGGGTGCTCATCGTGACGACGTACGAGACGGACGTCGACATCCTGCGGGCGGTGGAGGCCGGCGCCACCGGGTATGTCCTCAAGGACACCCCGATCGCCGACCTGGTCGCCGCGGTGCGCGCCGCGTCCCGCGGCGAGACGGTGCTGGCCCCGCGCGTGGCCGGCCGCCTGATGCAGCGGGTGCGCACGCCGCCCCCGGAGTCGTTGACGCCGCGCGAGATCGAGGTGCTCGGCTGCGTGGCCCGAGGGTCGTCGAACGCCGAGATCGGCCGCGAGCTGTTCATCGGCGAGGCCACCGTCAAGACCCACCTGCTGCGGGCCTTCGCCAAGCTCGGGGTCGACGACCGCACGGCTGCGGTGACGGCGGCGATCGAACGGGGTCACCTGCCGACTCCGGGCCGGTGAGCGAGGTAGGCGATCGGGCGGGCTCCCGCCTACAGTCGGCCGCGCATGGACTCGCGCGCGTTCCTGGGGCTCCGCCGCAGCCACAACCCGTACCGTTGGAGCCTGGACGTGACGCCGAGCGTCATCACCACGGGCGGCTTCCTGTTCGGTGGGTGCGGGCTCGGCGCGGCCATCTCGGCGCTCGAGGGCACCAGCGGCCGACCGTGCGTGTGGGCCACGGCGCAGTACCTGTCGTATGCCGCGCCCGGTGAGGTGCTCGACGTCGACGTGACCGTGGCGGTCGACGGGCACCAGATCACCCAGGCGCGCGCCGTGTGCCACGTCGGGAACCGCGAGATCCTCACGGTCAACGCCGCGCTGGGCGAGCGCCCGATGCCGTACGGCGGCCAGTGGGAGACGATGCCCGCCTACGTCGGCAGGCCCCTCGATCACCGGACGCGCGTGCACCGGCACGAGACCGCCGGCACGGTGATGGAGCGGATGGAGCAGCGGCTCGTCAAGGGCAAGCCGTTCGAGCTTCTCGACGGCACGCCGCAGGACGGCCAGACGGTCGTGTGGGCCCGCATCCCCGACGTGATCGACGGCGTCGACGCGGCGGCGCTGGCCATCCTCGGCGACTTCGTGCCCATGGCCGTCGGCCAGGCGCTCGGTGTGCGGGGCGGCGGGAACTCGCTCGACAACACGTTGCGCGTCGTCCGCCTCGTGCCCACCGAGTGGGTGCTGCTCGACATCCGTGTGCACGGGGTCGACCACGGCTTCGGCCACGGGCTCGTGCACATGTACGCCGAGGACGGCACGCTGCTGGCCACCGCCAGCCAGAGCTGCATCCTCCGGCTCTGGAAAGACCAACCCGAGACCGTTCCGCTCGTGTCCAAGGAGGACCCGTGACCCTGCCTGCTCGCCCCGGTATGACCCTGCCCCTGCCGGGGCACCTCCACAGCCACCGGGAGAAGCTCATCGAGCTCGCCGACCTCGGCTACACCGACGTGTGGTCGGCGGAGGCCGACGGCGCCGACGCCTTCACGCCGCTGGCACTGGCGGCGGCGTGGGAGCCTCGCCTGCGCCTCGGCACGGCCATCGTGCCCGCGTTCACGCGCTCGCCGGCCCTCATGGCCCAGAGCGTGGCCTCGCTGGCCGACGCCGCTCCCGGCCGCTTCGCGTTCGGCATCGGGTCGAGCTCGAACGTGATCGTCGAGCGGTGGAACGGTGTGCCGTTCGTGGAGCCGTACAAGCGGGTGCGCGACATGGTGCGCTTCCTGCGCGACGCCCTGGGCGGCGAGAAGGTGGCCAAGACGTACGACTCGTTCAAGGTCGACGGGTTCAAGCTCAACGTGAGGCCCGAGATCCAACCGAAGATCATGGTGGCGGCGCTGCGCGAAGGGATGCTGCGGTTGGCCGGCCGGGAGGGAGACGGCGCCATCATCAACTGGTTGTCGGCCACCGACGTGCGCAAGGTGGCGGAGGTCGTGAACGCGCAGGGGGACGACAAGGAGATCATCTGCCGGATCTTCGTGTGCCCGTCGGAGGACACCGACACGGTGCGTGCCGCCGCCAAGTTCGCCATCGCCGCCTACCTGAACGTGCCGGTGTACGCCGAGTTCCATCGGTGGCTCGGTCGTGGCGACCAGCTCGCCGGCATGTGGGACGCGTGGAAGGCCGGCGACCGCAAGGCGGCGCTGGCGGCGATTCCCGACGCGGTCGTGGACGAGCTGATCGTGCACGGCTCGCCGGCACAGTGCCGCGCCAAGATCCAGGAGTACTTCGACAACGGGGTGACGACCAGTTCGCTGGCCATCATGCCGCTGGCTCCGTTCGACCACTGGGAGGCTGTGCGACAGCTGTCACCGAGCGCCGGGGTCTGAGCCCGACGCCCGGCTCAGCGACAAGGAGCTCAGGCCGCCTGTGAGGTGGATGCGCTGCCCTGGGCGAGGATGCGGCGGATCTCCGCGATGCCGGCCCGCCCGACCTGGCGGGTGCGGGCATCCAGCCTGAGCTGGGCCGGAAGCTGCCGAGCGACCGGCACAGCCGTGAGGCGAGGGGTGAGGGCCAGGGCGAGGCTGAGCTGCTCGCCGGTGATGGCCGGGGTGGTCTGGGTGGCGTCGCCATGACGTGCGTTCGTCATGGCTCGCATGGTGCTCGGGGGGTGTGACGGAGTTTCGGTGTGCAGCTGGTGCCCAACCGGGCAAAGATGGTTGCTGTGAACAGCTATCGCGCCCCCCTTGCAGAAGCAGGCGACCGTGCCGACTCCTGACGCCGGTCCCACGTTCGGGACCGAGGGCCATCCCCGGCGGTGGTGGATCCTGGTCGTGCTCTGCACGAGCCTCATGATCGTGATCGTGGGGAACACGGCGCTGAACATCGCGCTGCCGACGCTCGCTCGTGACCTCAACGCTTCGAACACGGCGCTGCAGTGGATGGTCGACGCCTACGGCCTCGTGTTCGCCGGTCTCTTGTTCACAGCCGGCGCGCTCGGTGACCGGTTCGGCCGCAAGGGCGCCCTGCAGGTGGGCCTGACCGTGTTCCTGATCGGTTGCCTCGTGGCGACGTTCGCCTCCGGCTCCACCGTGGTCATCGCCGGACGGGCGATCATGGGCATCGGTGCGGCCTTCGTGATGCCCTCGACCCTGTCGATCCTGGCCAACGTGTTCCCGCCCCACGAGCGGGCCAAGGCCATCGGCGTGTGGGCCGGCATCTCGGGTGGTGGTGCGGCCATCGGCCCCATCGCCAGCGGCTTCCTGCTCGAGCACTTCTGGTGGGGCTCGGTGTTCCTGGTGAACGTGCCGATCATCGTCATCGCCCTCGTCGGCGGCCAGGTCCTCCTGCCCAAGTCGCGTGATCCGCACCAGTCCCGGCTCGACGTCGTTGGCGCACTGCTGTCCATCGCCACGATGGTCACCCTCGTGTACGCCATCATCGAAGCGCCCGACAACGGATGGGGCAGCGGCACGACCATCGTGTCGTTCGTGCTGGCGGCGGTGTTCCTGGCGTCGTTCATCGTGTGGGAGCGCCGGGTGGCGGAGCCGATGCTCGATCTGAGCCTCTTCTCCGACCGCCGGTTCAGCACGGCCTCCGGCGGCATCATGCTGATCTTCTTCGCCATGTTCGGCACGTTCTTCCTCATGACCCAGTACTTCCAGCTCGTGCTCGGCTACGGGACGCTCGAGGCGGGTTGGAAGCAGGGGCCGTTCGCACTGGTGATGATGCTGATCGCGCCGCAGAGCCCGCGCTTCGTGGCCCGGTTCGGGCCCGCCAAGGTCGTGGGCGTCGGCATGGCGCTGGTATCGCTCGGCCTGGCCGGGCTGTCGGTGTTCAGCCACTCCGATTCGTCGTACTGGAAGATCCTGCCGATCTTCATGGTGCTACCCGCCGGGATGGCGTTGACGATGTCGCCGCTGACCACCTCGATCATGTCGGCCGTCCCGCTCAGCCGGGCAGGTGTCGGGTCGGCGATGAACGACACGACCCGCGAGCTCGGTGGCGCCCTCGGCGTGGCCGTGCTGGGCAGCATCGTGGCGAGCCGGTTCTCGAGTCACATCTCGTCGTCGGTGGCGGGCCTGCCGGCCGGCGCGGCCACCGCGGCCCGCACCGGCCTGGCCGGGACGTTGCGGGTGGCGAGGGACCTCGGCGGGGCCGAGGGCGCGAAGCTCGCCCAGACGGGCAAGGACGCGTTCATGTCGGGTCTGCACGCCGCCACGTTGCTGGGGTCGATCGCGGCCATCGTGGCCGCCGTGGCGATCAGCCGGCTGCTGCCCCGCACGGGCGTCTCGAACGTGCGCGAGGTGCCGGTACCCGAGAGCGTTCCGGCCGGCAGCTCCTCCTCGACCGACTGACACCCCGCCAGCCCGCTGCCGTGGGGCCGCGGACAAGCCGAAAAATAGACGATTATTCGGGTTGTGGGGGGGGGGGGCGGGGGGGGGGGGGGGGGGGGGGTGGG
>JANPGL010000688.1:0-4140 GCA_031423915.1 Actinomycetes bacterium
CACACGGACGTGTGCTTCGCCCCCGTGCTCTCGATGACCGAAGCGCCACGGCACCCGCACGCCGTCGCCCGCAAGGCCTTCACCGACGTGGCGGGCGTGGTGCAACCGTCGCCGGCGCCGCGCTTCGGCGGCACCCCCGGAGCCGTCCAGTCGCCGCCCGCCCATGCCGGCCAGCACACCGACGACGTGCTGGCGTTCGCCGGCTACGACGACGAGGCCGCAGCTGCGCTCCGCTCGGCCGGCGCGGCCCGGTAGATGACGTCCACACCGAACGAGGAGGCGCCATGCGCGTCGACGTGATGACGGGCGGGCTCCCGCTCGCCCGCATGCAGGAACTGGCCCGCGACACGAAGGCGGCCGGCTTCTCGGGCCTGGTGCTCACCGAGACGGGCCGCACCGCCTACCTGCAGGTGGCCGCAGCCGCGCTCGCCGCCGAGATCGACCTGGCCACCGGCATCGCCGTGGCGTTCCCTCGGGCGCCGATGATCACCGCGCAGACGGCGTTCGAGCTGGCCGAGGCCAGCGGCGGACGCTTCCGACTCGGCCTCGGCACGCAGGTGCGCGCCCACATCGAACGCCGCTTCGGCGTGCCGTTCGATCCGCCTGGCCCGCGGCTGCGCGAGTACGTGCAGGCCGTGCGGGCGTGCTTCGCCGCCTTCCGCAAGGAGGCGCCGCTGGCGTTCGACGGCGAGTACTACAAGATGTCGCTCCTGCCGGCGAGCTGGTCGCCCGGTTCGATCGCAGTGCCGGACCCGCCCGTCGACATCTCGGCCGTGAACCCGTGGATGCTGCGCATGGCCGGCGAGGTGGCCGACGGCGTACACGTCCACCCGATCAACCACCCGGTGTACCTGCGCGAGGTGGTGCAACCCGCCGTGGCGGAGGGGGCGGCGAAGGCCGGGCGGGACGTCGACGACGTGCAGCTGATCGTGCCGTGCTTCACCGCCGTCGGTTCCGACGACGAGCGGCGGCGCTACCGCGAGATGGCCCGCACCCAGGTGGCGTTCTACGGGTCCACGCCGAACTACGCCTTCATCTTCGAGCTGCTCGGCCGGCCCGAGATCACGTCGCTCATCCGCGACCGGCAGAAGGCCGGCGACCTGGCCGGCATGGCGGCGGTCATCGACGACGAGCTGCTGGCCCACTTCGTGGTCGACGGCCCGTGGGACGAGGTTCCCGATCTGGTCCATGCCCGCTTCGGTGGCGTGGCGTCGCGCGTCGTCTTCTACTCGGCCGGTTCGGCCTGGGCCAACGACCGGGATCACTTCGACGCTCTCGGCGAGGCCGCCCGCACCATCGCGGCGCGCTGAGCACACAAGTCGTGGCGACGGGCAGCGTGCCTCCGTCTTCGTGCTCTCCGACGCCCGGTTCCACCGGCTGGCAGAACGCGCTGTCATCGCCGCGGTGCTCGACGTGATGCCGGCCTCGCCACGCCCCTGGCACATCCCGTTCGGCCAGCGGGCCATTGCGCTGAACCACCTCGGAAGCGTGTCCGTCCATCGGTTGCTCGAACGAGTCGACACCGCCGACTACGAGACGCTTCGCCGGGCGCGGCGCGCCGTCAACGAGATCGCCGGCTGACCCACGCCGCACGGCGCGCGCTAGGACGCGCGGCGGCCCTTGGCCATCGAGCGCTTGTTCTCGATGAAGTCGACGAGCACGTAGTCGCCGAGCGTCTCGGGTGTGGTGAAGAACGCCCGGCCGCGGTTCATCTGCGTGAGCTTCTCGATGAACTGCTTCAGGTAGCTGTTGGCGTCGAGCATGAAGGTGTTGATGCGGATGCGATCGCGCGTGCACCGCTGGACCTCGCGCAGCGTCGCCTCCACCGTGGCCGGCACCGGCGGGTAGTTGAAGAACACCTCGCCGTCGGGCTCGATGTGAGCGGTCGGCTCGCCGTCGGTGATCATGATGATCTGCTTGGTCCCGCTCTGCTTGGCCAGCAGCTGCCGGGCCAGGAAGAAGCCGTGCTGCATGTTGGTGCCGTACTGGTAGTCCCACGACACCTCGGGCAGCTGCTCCGGCTTGACGATGCGCGCGGTCTCGGCGAACCCGACGATTCCGAGGTAGTCCCGCGGGAACTGCGACGAGATCAGCGAGTGGAGCGCCATCGCCACCTTCTTGGCGGCGAGGAAGTTGTCGCGCATCGGCATGGACAGCGACAGGTCGAGCATCAGAACGGTCGACGAGCGCGTCACGTTCTCGGTGCGTTCGATCTCGAAGTCGTCCTGGGTGAGGTGCACCGGCGTGCCCGATCCCTCACGGGTGATCGCGTTGCGGATCGTGCGGTGCAGGTCGAGGTTGAACGGGTCGCCGAACTCGTAGGGCTTCGACTCGAACGTGCGCTCGTGGCCGAGCCCGTGGAGCACCTGCTGGTGCTGGCCCGACTTGTCCTTGGCCAGCTTCGAGAACAGCTCGCCCAGTGCGTTGGCACCGATCTTGCGCAGGCCGCGCGGCGTCAGCTGGAGGCGGCCGTCCTTGTTCTCGGCCAAGCCGGCCTTCTCGAGCTGACGGGCCAGTTCCGCCAGTCGCTCCATGGCGGCCGCCGACTCGTCGCCGAGGATGTCGCGCACCTTGTCGAAGTCGGCCTCGGCCAACGCACCGGGGTTCGACACGCCCCTCAGCAGCTGCTCGAGCTGGTCCATGTCGCCGAGCTGCTCCATCATCTGCATGGCGTCGGCGAAGCCCATCGGGTCCTGGCCCTGCCCCTGGAAGTCGTAGCGCTGCTCCCAGCCCATCTGCGGGAAGAGCGAGCGCATGTGCTCGCCGAGCTGGTCGACCTGGAAGGCCAGGTCCATGTCGCCCATCAGCTGCTCGCTCAACTCCTGCAGCTGGCGGCGCTGCTCGGGCGACATGGAGTTCATCATGCGCTGCATCGCGGCCATGCGGGCGGCCATGTTCTCGAGCAGCTCGTCGAGCGTCTGCGGGTTCTCGGGGAAGAAGTCGCCGAACTCCTCCATGAACTGCTCGAAGCCCGGGTCCTCGCCGCGCTCCCGCTTGGCCAGCATCTCGTTGAGGCCGGCCATCATGTCCTTCATCCGCGCCATCTGCTCGGGGGACATGTTCTGCATCCCCTCCGACATCTGGTTGACGAAGCGCTGCATCAGCTGCTCACGCAGCTTCTCCATGAGCTCTTCGAACTGCTGGCGGGCCTCGGCCGACGTGAAGTCGTACTTCTCGAGCTCGCGCACCTGGCCGGCCAGGTCGGGCGGCAACAGGTCGAGCTGCATGTGCCGCTCCCCCATCGCCTGCTCGGCGACCTCCTTGCGACGCTGGTCGCCCGACTCACGGGCCTGCTCGGTGAGCTGGTCGAGCGTCTGGCGTTCCTTGTCGACCACCTCGCGCAGGGCATCGGCGACCTCGTCGAAGACCCCGCCCAGCTCGTGCTTCTCGAGCATCTCGCGGCGCTTCTGCCGCAGCTTCTCGAGCATGTCGCGCACGCCCTCGAGGTTGCGTCCCTCGCGGTCCTTCAGGCCGTTCTGCATCAGCCGGCGCAGGGCGGCGTTCAGGTCGCCGTGGTAGAGCAGGTCGTCGGTGACCTGGTCCATGATGGCGTCGGCATCGAGGTCGAAGCCCTTCTGCGTGCCGTCCCAGCGCGAGTAGGTGAACCTGGTCGCCATGGATCCACCGTAGTCCTCCCTGCACCCACGAGGCGCCGCGGGATCCGAATCACCCCGGCGAGCGCGCGAATCGCACGGAGGCCGTAGCCTGCTGGTTGATGCGGGTGCCCAGGACCTTCGTGTTCGTCGACCTCAACGGCTTCACCAACTACACGGCAGAGAACGGCGACGACGCCGCAGGGCTCATCTTGTCGTCGTTCCGCTCGATCATCCGTGAGGTGGCGTCCGAGCGGGGGGTGCGCATCGCCAAGTGGCTGGGCGACGGCTGCATGATGGTGGCGGTCGGCCAGGCCGACGCCATCGCGGCCTGCCTCGACCTCGAGGCTCGCACCGGCAGCATCCTGGCCCCCCTGACGCTCCGGATCGGCATGGCCACCGGCTACGCGCTGCTGTTCGAGGGCGACGTCTACTTCGGGTCGGCGGTGAACCTGGCGTCCCTTCTGTGCGACGCCTCCGGACCGTTCGAGGTGCTGATCCAGGCTTCCCAGCTCGAGGATCTCCCCGAAGGCACCGAGGTCACGCG
>JANPGL010000689.1:0-10966 GCA_031423915.1 Actinomycetes bacterium
GGGTGGAGGTGATGCGCTCCTGCAGCTGGCCCATCTCGTCCGACAACGTGGGCTGGTAGCCCACGGCCGAGGGCATGCGGCCGAGCAGGGTCGACACCTCGGAGCCCGCCTGCACGAAGCGGAAGATGTTGTCGACGAACAGCAGCACGTCCTGGTTCTGCACGTCGCGGAAGTACTCGGCCATGGTGAGGGCCGACAGCGCGACGCGCAGGCGCACGCCCGGCGGCTCGTCCATCTGGCCGAACACGAGAGCGGCCTTCTCGTAGACGCCCGACTCCTGCATCTCGAGGCGGAGATCGGTGCCCTCACGGGTGCGCTCGCCGACACCGGCGAACACGGACACGCCACCGTGGTTCTGGGCGACGCGGCGGATCATCTCGGTGATGAGCACGGTCTTGCCCACACCGGCGCCGCCGAACAGGCCGATCTTGCCGCCCTGGAGGTACGGCGTCAGCAGGTCGATGACCTTGATGCCCGTCTCGAACATCTTGGCGTTCGGCTCGAGCGTGTCGAAGTTCGGGGCCGGACGGTGGATGTCCCAGCGCTCCATCTCGGACCCGTAGCCGGGCTCGGCGTCGAGGGCGTCGCCCCACACGTTCCACACGTGGCCGAGCACCTTGTCGCCCACCGGCACCTGGATGCCGTGGCCGGTGTTGCGCACGGGCGTGCCGCGCTTGAGGCCGTCGGTGGGCCGCAGGCACACGGCGCGGACGCGGCCGTCACCGATCTGCTGCGCCACCTCGGCCTTCACGGCGACGTCGACGCCTTCGACGGTGATGGTCATCTCGACCATCGTGTTGATCTCGGGCAAGGAGCCGCGAGGGAACTCGATGTCGACCACCGGGCCCGCGATGGCGACCACGCGGCCGTCCTTGAGCTGGTTCTCGGTCATGGTCATGATGTCAGGGCTCCTCAGGCGTCGAGGGATTCGAACGTGGAGTGGCGGATGGCGGCGTCGACGCGTTCGTCGTCGCCGCCCAGGGCCTCGGCACCACTGACGATCTCCATGATCTCGGTGGTGATCGAGTCCTGGCGGGCGCGGTTCATGATGCGCGACAGGGTCTTGATCAGCTCTTCGGCGTTGTCCGTAGCGGCCTTCATGGCCCGCTGCCGGGCGGCGTGCTCCGATGCCGCGGCGTTGAGCATGGCGGCGTAGACACGGGCCTCGACGTAGCGGGGCAGCAGCGTCTCGAGGACCGTGGCCGGGTCCGGCTCGATCTCGTAGGAGGCGGCCGCCGTACCGCCGGCAGCGTCGCTGCCGGGCTTGGCGTCGCCGCCTTCGACCACCTCGTGCTCGAGCGGCACCAGCGGGCGAAGCACGACCTCCTGGAAGCCGGCGGAGGCGAAGCGCGTGTAGACGAGCCGCACCCGGTCGACCTCGCCGTCGAGGAAGAGCTTCACGACGAACTGGGCGACCTGGCGGGCGTCCTCGTAGCTCGGGGCGGCCGAGAAGCCGGCGAACGACGCCGCGATCGGGTACCCACGGAAGCGCAGGTAGGCGTCGGCCTTCTTGCCGACGGCGACGACCTCGTAGCTCTTGCCGGCCAGTGCGTCGGCCTTGATCTCGGCCTCGGTGGCCCGCAGGACGCCGGCGTTGTAACCGCCGCAGAGGCCGCGGTCGGCGACGACCGCCACGTAGCAGGTCTTGCGGACCTCGGGCCGACCGTCGAGCAACGGGTTGCGCGCTTCGCCGCCAGCGGCCGACAGGTCCTTGACGACGTCGGTGATCTGGTCGCTGTAGGGCACCGCGGCGTGGACGCGCTGCTGTGCCTTCACGATGCGGGACGCCGCGATCAGTTCCATGGCGCGCGTGATCTTCTTCGTGGCCTGGACGGACTTGATCCGTCCGCGAAGGAGGCGCTCCTGCCCACCGGCCATCTAGATCACTCCGTCGCCAGGGTCTTGGCCGTGTGGGCCTCGCCGACCTGCTCGGCATCGGTGGCCGTCGGGTCGACGACCTTGACGCCGCCGCCGTCGGCGGTCGACCGGAACGACGCCTTGAAGGTGTCGATGATCGAGCCGAGGTTGGCGGGCACGTCGGCCTTCGGGTTGTTCTTGAGGTCGGCCAGGATGCTGCCATGGGCCGTGCGCAGGTGCTCGAGCAGCTCGGCCTCGAACCGGCGGACGTCGACGACCGCCAGGTTGTCGAGGTAGCCCTTCGTGCCGGCGAAGATCGACACGATCTGCTGCTCGACGGGCATCGGGCTGTTGAGGCCCTGCTTGAGCAGCTCCACGAGGCGGTAGCCCCGCTCGAGCTGGGCCTTCGACACGGCGTCGAGCTCGGAACCGAACGTGGCGAACGCCTCGAGCTCACGGAACTGGGCCAGGTCGAGCTTCAGCGTGCCCGACACCGACTTCATGGCCTTCACCTGTGCCGCACCACCCACGCGGGACACCGAGATGCCCACGTCGACCGCGGGCCGCACGCCCGACTTGAACAGGTTGTCCTGGAGGTAGACCTGGCCGTCGGTGATCGAGATCACGTTGGTCGGGATGTACGCCGACACGTCGCCGGCCTTCGTCTCGATGATCGGCAGGGCGGTCAGCGAACCGGCGCCGTTCTCGTCGGAGAGCTTGGCGGCCCGCTCGAGCAGGCGGCTGTGCAAGTAGAACACGTCGCCGGGATAGGCCTCGCGGCCCGGCGGGCGGCGCAGCAGCAGCGACACCTGGCGGTAGGCCTCGGCCTGCTTCGACAGGTCGTCGTACACGATGAGCGCGTGCTCACCGTTCTCCATCCAGTGCTGCCCGATGGCGCAACCGGCGTACGGGGCGAGGTACTTGAACGGGGCCGGGTCGGATGCCGGGGCGTTCACGACGACGGTGTACTCGAGCGCGCCGCGCTGGCGGAGCACCTCCACCGTCTGGGCCACGGTCGACGACTTCTGGCCGATGGCGACGTAGATGCACTTCACGCCGAGACCGCGCTGGTTGAGGATCGTGTCGATCGCCACCGTGGTCTTACCGGTCTTGCGGTCACCGATGATCAGCTCGCGCTGGCCACGACCGATGGGGGTCATGGCGTCGATGGCCTTGATGCCGGTCTGCAGCGGCTCGTGCACGGGCTTGCGACCCATGATGCCGGGCGCCTGGATCTCCATGCGGCGCTGCTGCACGCCGGTGAGGGGACCCTTGCCGTCGATCGGCTCACCGAGGCCGTTCAGCACGCGGCCGATGACGCCGTCACCCACGGGTACCTGGAGGATGCGGCCAGTGGCCTTGACGGCCTGGCCCTCCTCGATGTGGCCGGACTCGCCGAGCACCACGGCGCCGATCGTGTCCTCGTCGAGGTTGAGGGCGAGGCCGATGGTCCCGTCCTCGAACTCGAGCATCTCGTTGACCGCGCAGCCGGGGAGGCCGGCGACGCGGGCGATGCCATCGCCCACCTCGGCGACGCGGCCGACCGTGCGAGCTTCGAGCGAGGGCTCGAAGCCCTCGAGGTTCTTCTTCAGTGCTGCGGCGATGTCGCCGGGGGAGATCGTCAGTTCAGCCATGTTCGCGGTCCTCTCGCGGCCTTCAGAGCAACGACTTGATCTGGTCGAGACGGGAGCGGACGCTGCCGTCGATCACGGTGTCACCGACCTGGGCGACGAGGCCCCCGAGCACGGTGGGGTCAACGATCACCTTCAGCTCGACCTGCTTGCCGGTGGCGTTGGCCAGTGCGGCCGCCAGCCGGGTCTTCTGGTCGTCGGTGAGGGCAACGGCCGAGCGGACCTCGGCCACGGCGCGGCTCTTGGTGGCCGCGGCGCGCTCGACGAGCGTGGAGATGATGCCCGGCAGGTCGGCGGCGCGACCCGAGCCCACGACGAAGCTGAGCAGCTGCGTGGTGGTCGGGCTGGCCTTGCCGCCGAGGAGGTCCTCGACGACGGCCTGGCGCTTGGCCGGCGGGATCAGCTCGTCGGTGAGCGTGGCGCGCAGGCTGTCGGACGCCTCCAGCGAGCGGCCGAAGCGGAAGAGCTCGTCTTCCACCTCGTCGAGCCGGCCTTCGGCGCGGGCGACGCCGAGCAGCGCGTCCGCGTAGGCCTCGATGCGTTCACTCATCGTCCGGCACCCACCTTCGTGATGAACTCTTCGATGAGCCGCTGGTGCGTGGCGTCGTCGAGCGACCCGTGTACCACCGCTTCGGTGGCGGCGGCGGCGATGCCCGCCACGTCCGACTGCAGCTCGGCCTGGACGCGGGTCCGGGCCGATTCGATGTCGGCGGTGGCTTTGGCGTCGAGCTCGGCCACCTCGGTGGTGAGCCGGCTCCGACCGTCGGTCAGCACCCGAGCGGCCGTGGCGTCGGCCTCGGCCAGGATGCGGCTGCGCTCGCCCTGCAGGTCGCCTTTGGAGGCACGGATCTGCGTGGCGGCGGAGCGGGCGTCGGTGAGGGCGGTGGCCGAGTCGTCGAGCTCGCGCTGGATCTTGGCCGAGCGGTCGGCCAGACCTTTGCGCAGCGCTGGGATGGCGAACTTCCACAGCATCGCGAACACGATCACGGAGGCGAGGCCGCCGAAGGCGATCTCGTACCACTCCGGGAACCACTTGTGTGGCGTGATGATCTTGCCGTCACCGTCGACCGGCGCCACCTCGGACAGGAGGCGCACGGCGTTCACGACATGGGCCTTCATCGGGCCACCCCCGCACTCATCGTCTCCTGCACGGCGGCGGCCACGGCCGAGGCGGCCGGCGCGTGACCGAGCACGTGCGTGGCCGCAGTGGCGACCACCTCGGCGGCGGCGTCGGCCACCCGGGGGGCGACGGCCGCTTTGGCGGCGTCGACCTCGGCCACGGCCGACGTCTTGCGCTCGGCGATGGCGGCGTTGACCTCGGCCAGCTTGGCCTGGCGTTCGCCCTCCACCGTCTTGGCAGCAGCATCGATGCGGGTCTGGGCCTCGGCCCTCACCTCGTCGAGCGCGGCCTGGTAGTCGGCCACCTCGGCCTGTGCGGCGGCCTTCACCGACTCGGCCTCGGAGAGGCTCGTGTCGATGCGGGCCTGGCGGGCATCCATCCCCGCCTTGAGGCGGGGGTAGAGCCACAGGCGCATGGCGGCGAGGAGGACGAGGAACGAGCCCAGCGACCAGGCCAGCTCCTTCACCTCCACCGTCAGCGGGCTCGGGTCCTTGCCCTCGACCGCTGCGGTCGTCTCGCCACCGGCCTCGGTGGTCTTGGCTTCAGCTTCGGTGGTCGTCGGCTCATCGGCCAGCAGACGCACCGACGTCACGCGTGCGCCCTGTACGGCGACGGCAGTGAACATCACGCTCTCCCTTGGTTCGGTCTCGACGGGATCGGACGGTGGAGCACCGTCGATCAGGTCTTGACCAGGAAGACCACGACGAAGCCGATGAGGGCGAGCGCCTCGGTGAAGGCGATGCCGAGGAACATCGTGGTGCGGACCATGCCGGCCGACTCGGGCTGGCGGGCCATGGCCTCGACGGACTTGCCGACCAGGTAGCCGATGCCGATGCCCGGGCCGATGGCGGCGAGGCCGTAGGCGAGGCCGGCGACGTTGCCGGTGACGGCGGCGAAGATCGCAGCAAGCATGTGTGGTTCTCCCTGTTGTGCTCTGTGAACGGAGGTGGTGGATAGGGAACGGAACGGAGCTAGTGCTCCGCGTGCGCCGAGCTGCCGATGTACACGGCGGTCAGCATGGCGAAGATGTAGGCCTGCAGGAAGGCCACGAGGACCTCGAACGCCGTGAGGAAGATCAGCATCAGCACGGGCAGGAACGAGAAGAACTTCAACCACACGACGCTGTTGAGCAACGTCTTGGTCATGAGGGCGAACGTGAACAGCAGGATGTGACCCGCCATCAGGTTGGCGAAGAGTCGCACGGCGAGCGAGAAGGGCCGCACCAGGAACGTCGGCACGAACTCGATCGGCGTCACGAGGATGTAGAGCGCGACAGGAACGCCCGGCGGGAACAGCGCGCTCTTCAGGTAGCCGATGCCCTGGTGCTTGAAGCCCACGCAGATGAACGTGACCCACACGATCAGCGCCAGGAACAGCGGCCCGGCCATGCGGGCGTTCCCCGGCATCTGGAACGTGGGGATGATGCCGGTGATGTTCGTGAGGAACACGAAGCAGAAGATGGTGAGGAGGAACGGCGTCCAGCCGAGGCCATCGCGGCCCATCGTCTGCATGATCACCGAGTTCTGGACGAAGTCGACGATGGACTCACCGAAGTTCTTCACGCCGGTGGGCGCCTTGGTGTTGTCGCCTCCCCCGGCCAGGGCGAAGATCACGACGGTGATGAGCATCGCCAGGATGCTGATCACGGCGATCTTGTTGAAGCCGGGGGCGATGTCCTTCCATCGGAGGATCTCCGACAGCGGTGGGAAGACGAGTTCTTCGGCAAGGATCACGGGTTGGTCCTCGGGGTGGGGAGCCCGGGCTTGAGGCCCGGGAACGCGAGTGAGGCGGAGACGTACCTGGTCTCCCACAGTAGGAGACCGAGATGGGTCACGACGACGGTCACACCGAATGCGGCACGGTGGAACCAGGCGGCGTCGCGCACAGCGAACACCACCAGAGCGATGATGACCAAGCGCAGCAGGTAGCCGAACAGGACGGCACCCATCATCAGACCGAGCGAGATGCGAGCCGTCACGGTCATGAGCCCGGCGGCGACCAGGAAGTTCACGATGATCAGCGCCACGCCGAGGCCGGCCGACACGAGCCCGGACCAGCCGCCCATCACGGCGCCCATCGCGAGGAACAAGGGGGCCACCCAGACGCCGCGCTTGGCGATGTCACGGGCGATCGACTGCTCGGTGGCCTCGCCCGTGGCCCGGGTGGTGACGATCGGGCCGTTCACGGCGCCTGCTCCGCCGGGCGCACGATGCCCGCCTTGCGCGCCTCGAGCTCGCGCTCGTGGCCGCGCATCTCGAGGTCGTAGGCATACCAGAAGCGCACGAACTGGCCGATGAGCGCCAGGACCGCCAGCCCGATCATGAAGATCGGCGCCGTGCCGGCGGCCCGGTCGACGAGCCAGCCCAGACCGCAGAAGATCGCTGTGGTCGCGGCGAACTCGAACGCACGGGTCAGCGCATTGGCGAAGCCCGTGTTCAGTTCACGTTTGGCGCGGAGGTCGTCAGTGGTCACGGGTCGAGTCGCAGTCACCGAGCGGCGGAGAGCACGCTTGTGAATGCACGCGCAATCTAGGGAATATTCGCCTCGGCGCGCAACTTGACCGAAAGCTTGCCGGCCGCCCGCTCCCTTCGACCCGCGTTCGAGAAACGAGGGGCGGGCTTAACCGTCCGATGAGTAGCGTGCACGACGCCCAGCATCAGGAGGGGTCATGCAGCCAGCCAATGTCGTCGGGCTGCCGGAGGCGCACGCGAGTGCCCGCCTGCTCGCCGAATCCCGTACCCAACGCCTCGCCGCCTTCGCGCGAGCCGACCGCGAGCGCTATGCCCTGCTCCGCCACGTTCCCGCGTGTCTCGACGAGATCGGCGTCGCCGGCCGGCGGCTGCTCGAGGTGGGCATGGGCGACGGCGCGGAGGCCGAGCAGCTCATCGGACGCGGCGCCCGGTTCTCGGGCCTCGACATCGACCCGGCCGTCGTCGCCTCGGTCGCCACCCGGCTCAAGGATCGCGATCTTCCCTACGACGCGTTGCGCCACGGCGACGTGAACGATCTGCCCTGGCCCGACCAGAGCTTCGACATCGTCTTCAGCCACGGCCTGCTCGACCGCATCGACGACCTCGCCCGCGCCCAGGCCGAGATCCACCGGGTGCTGCGACCCGGCGGTCAGCTCGTGGTGATGGTGCGCGCCCGCCGGTCGTGGCGCTATGCCGTCACCGTCGGCGTCCAGCGCCGGCTGGCGGTCATCGCCCGTTTCCCGCTGGCCCGCCTCGGTTCGGGCGGGAACGGTCCGGCCGCCGGACACGTCGACTCGGCTCGCGCCAACGGGCTGCGCGAGGCCCTGCGGGCCGACGCCCTGCTCGACTGGGGGGCCGACGCCGACCGGGCGCCCCGCCGGGTGTTCGCCCGACGCGACCTGGCCGAAGCGTTCCCGTCGTTCACCGTGTCACGGACCCACCAACACCTGGCACCCCGCGGGTTGGGCGTGCTGGCGCCGGCGCTCGGCTGGCACCTGTGGGTCCACCTGACCCCGAAGTGACGCCTAGCACGCCACGCTGAGGACCTCAGTCCCCTGGTCGCGGCACGTTTGCGCGCGTACCCTGGCGCGCATGTCAGCAGCAATGGTCACGGCGGAACGCGATGGGTCACTGAACGCAGTCCGTGCCGCGATACCGCCCGAGTGCTACGAGCGCCCCACGGGTCGCGGCCTGTTCGCGGTCGGTCGGGCCGTCATGCTCTACGTCGCCGCCCTCGTCGGCCTGGTGCTCACCGACGCCTTGTGGGCCACCCTCGGCTTCTGGCTGCTGGCCGGCCTCGGGGTGGCCGGCCTGTTCGTCCTGGGCCACGACGCCTCGCACGGGGCGCTCCTCGAGGGGCGCGCCTCCAACCGGCTCGTGGCACGCCTGTGCATGATCCCGAGCGCCCACGTCGAGGCGGCCTGGGACCTCGGCCACAACCGCATCCACCACGGCTACACCACCCGGCAGGGCTTCGACTTCGTGTGGCACCCGGTCACCCCCGACGAGTACGCGGCCATGGGCCGCCTGGGCAAGCTCCGCCATCGGCTCGAGTGGTCGTGCCTGGGAGCCGGCGCGTACTTCTTGCGCGACGTGTGGTGGCAGAAGATGATGCGCTACAAGGCGAACGAGAAGCGCCGTGGCGCCATCCGCAGCGACAAGGCGTTCCTGTTCGTGGGTCTCGGCATCGCGACCGCCGCCGCCGCCACCATCGGCGCGCTGCGCTCGGGGTGGACGGGCGCCCTGTGGATGCCTGTCGAACTGATCGTCGTGCCGTTCCTGCTGTTCACCCAGATCATCGGCTGGACCGTGTACGTGCACCACATCGCGCCCGACCTCCGCTGGTGGCCCCGCCGCCAATGGACCCAGTTCAAGGGCCAGATGGAGTCGACCACGATCGTGAAGATGCCGCGGCTCGTGAACTACCTCTGGTTCCACAACATCTTCGTGCACGTCCCGCACCACGTCGACGCCCGCATCCCGTTCCACCAGTTGCCGGCCGCAGCCGAGGCCATCGCCGCCGCGTTCCCCGACAAGGTGCGCACGAGGCGGTTCGCGCTGCGCGACTACCTGGCCACCACGAAGACCTGCAAGCTCTACGACTTCGAGGGCGGGCACTGGCTCCCCTACGCCGCCGCCCGCCACGCCGATACCGTCCCGGCGTGACGTCCGCCGAGCCGCAGCGCGCGCCGCGCGCCGTCGTGTTCGACTTCGGCGGCGTACTCATCACCTCGATCACGCACCAGGTCGGCCAGGTGGCCGAGCGGCACGGCCTGCCGATGCGGACGATGCTCGAGGTCCTCATGGGGCCGCACGCGTCGGGCGATCACCCGTGGCACCGCGCCGAGCGCGGCGAGCTGGCCGTGGCCGACATCCAGGCCGGTCTCCAGCCCTACGCCGAGCCGCACGGCATCGTGCTGCGCGGCGACGAGATCGAGGCGCTGATGCGGCCGGGTGGCTACACGGTCGTGCGCGAGATGAACGACAAGGTGACCGAGCTGAAGTCGCGCGGCTACGCCACCGCGCTGCTCACGAACACCTTCGCCGAGTTCCGCCCCACGATGGAGCGCGACATCCGCTTCGCCGACTTCACCTGCGTGGTCGAGTCGTTCGCCGTGCGGGCGCGCAAGCCCGAGCCGGGCATCTACACGGCGGCGCAGGCCATGCTGGGCGTGGCCGCCGACGAGATCCTCTACCTCGACGACTTCCACCAGAACGTCGATGCGGCCCGGGCGCTCGGCTGGCAGGTCATCCACGTGCCGCCCAACCCGCTCGAGGCCCTCGCCGAGCTCGACGCGCTCGCCCCCTGAGCTGAGCACACCGGCCGAGCGCCGTCACTCGGCCCGAGTTCTCCGCCCGTCCCGTCCCACCCGTGAGACCCGCCGGGCCGGAAAACGGCGAAAGGGCCGGGCGCATGCGGCCCGGCCCCTCGGCGACAAGACGCCGTGCGTCAGAGGACCTGGCCGATCTGGATGACCGGCGTGGCGTTGGTGAAGTTCGGCAGGTCGGCCAATGCCTCGCCCGCTGTGGGCGCACCCATGCCGGCGCCCGCGGCCTCCATCGACTCGAAGTAGAGGTGGCCGACGCACAGGTACGGGCCGTCGATGGCCTGGTCGATCTCGGTCTTGAGCACGCCCGGCATCGCCTTGTGGACGATGGGCATGTGCTTGGCCTTGTAGTAGTCGAGGTCGAAGGTCAGCCCTTCGCCCTTCGGGTACATCACGCTCACTCGGATCATCGCCGGTCCCCTTGTCGTACGGTCGAGGCGGAACGTAGCAGCCGGCCCGGCCGGCGCGGCCAGACTGGACAGGTGCAGTTCAGCCCCGAGCTCCGCGCCGGTGTGGCCAGCGGCGCGATCACCGTGTCGTACCGCTTGTGGTCACGCCCCAAGGTGAAGGCGGGCGGCGTCTACCGCACCGGCGCCGTGTCGATCCAGGTCGACGACATCGAGCTGGTTCCCTTCGGCACGGCCGACGGCGAGGACCTGGCGCGCACGGGCGAGCCCGACGTCGAGAGCCTGCGCCGTCGCACCGCCCACGCCGGCCCGGTCCACGACGACACGCTGGTGTACCGCGTCGAGTTCCACGTCGTCACGGGCTGACCCGCCAACCGTGCGTGTTCCCGCGGGAACTGGGTCAGGCCGCCGGGCGTTCTCGGGGGCGGCCGGCGACGAGGTTGACGTCGAGGGGTTCACCACCCCAGGCGGGGACGGGGGTCCCGGTGGGTGCTCGTTCGCGTACGACGACGGTGGGGATGTGATGGTCGACGGGGCGGCCGTCGCGGTCGACGAAACCGACCCGGCCGTTCGGAAGGACCAGTAGGTGCCACCCGCGCAGGTGGCCGAGTCGGTGGTGGGGTTTGCACACCCGCCGCATGTTGCGGTGCGC
>JANPGL010000690.1:0-2059 GCA_031423915.1 Actinomycetes bacterium
GTGGCGGCGAGCGCCATCGCAGGCTTTCGGTTCATCGGGGGGGCCTCGCAGCGGGTCGGATCGAAGGCTTCTCGTTGTACCAACGCGCCGTGGAAGAACGGGTAAGCCATCGGGGCGCCGTTCGCCATGTTCGACCCAACGCCGTACAAGAAGCGGTGCACGGTCGTGGCGCCGCATCGAGGCGCCGACCCCCAGGACCAGGCATGTTGTGCTCCGCCTGGCGTGACCGAGGGGGAGTCTGCGATCGACATGGTCGAGTGTTGGCGGTCGTCTTGTTGGCACCGTCGGACGGTCGTACGACGATGTTCGCCATGACCTCGACCAGGCACCTCCTCATCTCCGCCACCGGAATGGTCCTGTCCGCCGGTGCCGGCGTCGCTGCGGCCCAGTCCGGCGCCGTGCCCCAACTCGCCGCCCGTCACCAGGCCACCGATGACGCCGCCAAACCGACTGCCGTCTCGGACCGCACCGACGTCGCCGCCTGCGTGGACGAGGCAGGGGTGCGCCCGGCCACGGTCGCAGCGGGTCACGCCGACGACGCCGATCGCATCGCCGCCCGCCGGTGCGCGCCAGCGCGCCCGGCGCCCACCACGCGGCCGCGGGGCAGCACGAGCGTCGTCACGATCCCGGCACCGCCGACCACACCGACAACCCCGTCGGGTGGACCCCGCACCACCAAACCCACCCGAGGCGACGACCCGGCCCCGACGTGGCCGCGGTCCACCACGCCCCCGGCGACCCGTCCGCCGTCGACGACCGGAGCCCCAGCGGTGACGACGGCCCCGGCGGCGACAACCACGACCGCACCTGCGCCCGGCTCCCCGGCGGCGCCCACGATCAGCGCGTCGTTCGGCAACCTGGTGGCCGGCGCCAAGAGCACGTTCCTTCCCCCGACGACCCGAACCGCGGCTTCGTCAGCCGGCTGACGGTCGCCAACCCCACGGGTGCCGCCGTCGACGTGAAGCTCAGCATCGATGCCGCCACCGCGGCCGGGTTCCCCCGCTACCTCGAGGCCGCCGACCTCGACACCGGAGCGCTGACGTGCGTCACCGGTTCGGACATGCCGTACTACAAGACGAGCACCACGACCGCCACCTTCGTCTGCACCGGCTCCATCCCGGCCAAGTCCGCGTCGGTGATCACGATCTCGTCGGGCTCGCTGATCGCCACGTCGGCCGTGGGACAGACCGTCACCATCGCCGCCGAGCTCGCGCCGGGTGGCGCCAACAAGACGCTGCAAGGCACGTTCGCCGCCTCGGGCAGCGCCCCGACGACCACGACGACCGTCGCCCCGACCACCACCACGGTGGCGCCGACCACCAGCACCACCCTCGCGCCCACCACCACCACGACCGTGGCGCACCCGACGACCACCACGACTGCCGTCACCGTTCCTGCGTCCACCACCACGACCACGGCCGCCACCGGGTCCACCACGAGCACCACGGTCGCAGCGACGACGACCACCAGCACCACCCTCGCACCGACCACCACGACGACCACGGCTGCGCCCACGGCACCGGCGGTGAGCGGTTCGCTCGCCAACCTGAAGGCGGGCACCACCTACCCGATCGCCTCGCCCGACAACCCCGATCGGGGCTTCGTCGGACTGCTCACGGTGTCGAACCCCACGAGCGCCAGCAAGGTGGTCACCGTGACGGTCAACGCGACGTCGCCCGTGGCCTTCCCGCGGTACCTCGAAGCGGCCGACTACGACACCGGCGCGTTCACCTGTGTCACCGCCACCAACGGCGCGTACTACAAGGCGGGCTCGACCGCGGCCACGTTCACCTGCACCGGCACCGTCGCCGCCAACGCGGCATCGGTCATCACCGTGTCGTCCGGCTCGATGATCCCCGCGACGAGCGTCGGCCAGTCCGTCACGCTCACGGCGACCGTCAACCCCGGTGCGGCAACGAAGACGCTCCAGGGCACGTACGCCTGACCACGGCGGTCGGGGGGGGGGCCCCCAACTACAGCCCCCCCCGCAACCCCCGGCACAATAGGGGCCCCGCCCCCCCGCGGGTGGCCGCGCCCTCCGGTCTCGCAACCCACCCAA
>JANPGL010000691.1:0-5291 GCA_031423915.1 Actinomycetes bacterium
GGCGTAGTGGACCGCGTTGCGAGCCGATTCACCCGCTATCTGACCATTCGCGTACACCACCCAGTTCGTCTGCGTCCCCGGGTATGCCGACCACGGACCCCACCCATTCTCGAACCCCGCGTTTAGTGCGATCGTTCTGTGGATGTCGACGTCGTCGATGTCGACGGTGGGCCCGCCAGGTGTGGGGTAGAACTGGATGCGCATCGTGGTCTGGCGGGTTGATGCCGACACGCAGGTCTGCAACTCGCGCCAGTTGTTCCCGTTGCCCAGCCCGCTGAACGATGCCGCACCGTTCTCGTTGTAGGCGCCGCCGATCAACCACACGACGAACGATCCAGACGCGCCGGTCTGTGGATACTGCGTTCGCACCCACGCTGATGCGCAGAACACGTCGCCCGGCGACGCCGAGATCGGCACATCCTGGTAGATCCCGCCGCCGGGAGACGCCGTGTTCGTCGCGGCGTAGTGGACCGCGTTGCGAGCCGATTCACCCGCTATCTGACCATTCGCGTACACCACCCAGTTCGTCTGCGTCCCCGGGTATGCCGACCACGGACCCCACCCATTCTCGAACCCCGCGTTTGATGCAATGCTGCCGGCGCCCGCGGCGCACTCGGTGCCGTCGCTGTAGGCAGAAATCGTGCCCCAGGGAATGCCTGCCCACGTCGAGTAGCCGGCATCGGTGGGATAGGTGAAAGCCCGCCCTGCATGGCAGGAGACGAGCGGTCCAGGGTCGACCGAATTCGCATACGTTCCCGGATTCCCGGGACTTGCCGGTCCGCGGCCCGTGATGGTGCGCTCGTAATGCAGGTGCACGAAGCAGCTCGATCCGGTGTTCCCGGTATTGCCGACCTCGCCGACCTTGGTGTTCTCGTCGACCCACTGGCCCACGGCCACGCTGACTGCGCTCAGGTGGTAGTACCAAGTCGACGTACCATCACCGTGGTCGACGCTGACGTACCGAGCCTGGCCCCCGCAAACAGCGTTCGACGGGTTGTTCGCCGCGACGACTTTGCCCCTGCCGGCGGCGTACACCGGTGTTCCGGCGGTCGCCCCCAGGTCGATCGCCCAGTACGGGTGGTAGGTGCCCCCACACGTTGCTGCGTCGGTGGAGTTGAACGTACAGCCAACGGTTATCGACCCGCCTGTCGTGGCCCGCCGCAGCGGGAACCAACTCGGCGACGAGTACTGACCAGTCGCTGCCGCGGCTTGCGTCGTCGGTCCTCGCATGGCCAGGCCCGTAGTCGCCAGGAGCGTGACGAAGGTCGCCAACAGGATTCGTCTCATGTGGTTCCGCCCGGTTCCGTGTGGCGGCCGCCCCCCACCCACATCCACGCTATCGGCGTCGTAGGAACATGCCAACAGATGGCAAGCACTCGATCCGGCGTTCCCCTGCACAGGGACGAACAGCGATGTCAAGACCGCAGCGGCCGCGTGGAAACTGATTCCTGGTGACCATGCTGGTGGGCTTCACCTTCCTCGGCGCAAGGATCAACCGGCCAGCCCGGATCCCTTCGGGCCACTTCTCCCCACGATCAGTGGTCCCCGGACGGTTTGGAAGCGATCAGTAGGTTGTTGTCGTGCTGTCCGTCCTGCTGCTCGTCGTCGCCGCGTTGATCGTGTTCGCGATCGGGGCGCTCGTGGTGGGGCGGGAAGCGCGCCGGCTCGACTCGGTGGCACCGCGGGCCCTGTACGACCTCGACGAGGCCGTGGCCTACGTGGCCGACCACGTCCCCGAGGCGAGCCAGGCCCGGCTTTCGCCCGGGGAGGTGCTGCAGCTCCTGCGCATCCACATGGGCCGCCTGCACGACTTCGGCCTCCAGCCTGCCGACGTGACCGACCGCCGCCAGGACATCGCCGTACCGACCTTCCTCGAGGAGGTCGACGAGGTCGCCTACGTCATCGGCGGCGCAGAGGTGAACGACGTCGACGTGCTCGACGAGGACGTGGCCGCCGTGGTGGAGGCGCACCTCGCCTACCTCGACGCCATCGGAGCGATCGGCCCACCGGCCGACCCGGCGGACTGACCTGCGGCCGGTCATTCCGCGCTCTTGGTGCAGCAATGCCGGCCCACGCGCCATATCCGCACCTGGAGGGCAGAACGTCCAGGCGGACGATCCGAGGCTGTGAACGGAACGTAAACGGTTGCGAGACCCCCTTCCGGTCGGCGGGCCGTCGTGGTTGACTGACCTGACCAGAGGAAGGAGGTGGTCCAACTGAGCGGTGAACGATTTGGGACCCTGGAGGTGGCTGGCCGCTAGCGGCTAGCTGGACCCCTGGCGATTCCACGCCAGCCACCCTGGTGCATCGGCCCGATGCTGGTCCCCTCGGGCGCAACACGACGTGCCGGATCCAACCAGTGAACAACGGTCTCGGGGCTCGATCCGCCAGGGTCGGGCCCCGAGCCGCGTCCGGGCCCGCGCCGGATGGAGCGTCGCCCGCCGTGGCGGTAGCGTGTCGCCACCATGGAGCGCCCCACGCGGTTCGAGCACAACCAGTACGTCGGCGACAAGCGGAACCAGGTGGTCCACGATGTCGACGCCTGCGATGCCCACGACGTGATCGACGAGTTGATGGCCGCCGAGACCTTCCTGTGCTTCGGACCCGACACCGTGGCCGAAGCCCGGAATCGCGGCTACTCGTTGTGCGCGGGCTGCCCCGGGGTGCGGGCCGCGCACGACCGTGGGAGCGCCGCCGGCGTCAAGTGAACGGCAGCTTCGCCTCCGGTGAGTGGAAGCTGGCCTGCCACATCGCCGTGCCTGCCGCGACGTCGTCGACGGGGGGGCCGCCGCCCCCCGGGTTGATCGTCTGCCACGGGTTCCCGGTGGGGCCGATCGACGCCCGCTCGTCGGCGGGGACGTTCCCCGAGCTCGTCGATCGCATCGCGTCCGAGATGGGCTGGGTGGCCATGACGTTCACGTTCCGGGGGTGCGGCACGAGCGAGGGGAACTTCTCGCTGGCCGGCTGGGCCGACGACCTGCGCGCCGCCATCGATCATCTGATCGCCACCCACTCCCCGGCCGGGGTGTGGCTCGTGGGCACCGCCACGGGAGGGTCGCTCGCCGTGTCGATCGCCGCCGACGACCGCCGCGTCCGCGGGTGTGCGCTGCTGGCGGCCCGCAGCGACTTCGACGACTGGGCCGACCACCCGCGCCGCTTCCTCGAGCACGCCCGCGAGGTGGGGGCCATCCGTTCACCCGGGTTCCCGGCGTCGTTCGATCGGTGGACGCGGGAGCTGCGGGCCTTCCGGCCGCTCGACGCGGTGCGGCGCTTCGCGCCCCGGCCGCTGCTGGTCATGCACGGCGACGATGACGAGGAGGTGCCCGTGGCCGAGGCCCGGGCGCTAGCGGCCGCCCACGGCAGCGCCGAGCTACGGATCATCTCGGGTGCCGGCCATCGGCTGCGCCACGACCCCCGGGCCGTGGCCATCCTGCTCGGCTGGCTCGACCGTCAGCGCAACCGAGGCTGAGCCTTCGCGGATCGGGCGGTCCTGGCTGTCGCCTCGCCAGCCCGCCGGGCGGCCACGAGTGCGCCACCGGCGTGGCGCACGGTCGCCACGGTCGTGAAGTCGTCGCCCAGGGACTCGTCGGCCGAAGCCACCACGACGAGCGCGGTGGGCGGTTCCGTCGAAGCGGCGGCCAGTACGGTTGCCGCGTGCCGGCCGACCACGGCATCGGCGGTACCGCCGGCGGCGGTGCCGGCGACCGTGTATCCGAGTGCGACGAGCGTGGCGGCGACCGAACCGGCGTCGTCGGCGACCAGGACCCGGGCGCCGACCGGCACGTCGTGGAGGGCTCTCGCCACGAACGCGCACCACAGCGCGTCGTCGGCGGCGACGGTCGTCAGCGCCCCGAGCGACGCCCGTGTGCGTTCGTCGAGTGCGCCGACGGCGGCCTCGACGGCTTCCTGGCGCTCGAGCAGGCGGCCGAGCCGCGACGCGAGGAACGTGGTCGACTCCTCGACCTTGTCGGCCGAGTCCGCCACCCGGGCGGCGGTGCGCTGCACCTCTGCGGTGCCCACCAACAGCTGGTCGCGGGAGGTCGTCATCTCCTGCTTGACCATGGCGAAGTGGTGGTTGAAGAACGAACGGAACGGCGAGCTCGCCCGGCGCGCCACCCTGCCGAGGTTCGAACGCAACGCTGCTTTCACGATCGTCTCCTTGTCCACCCGGCATCCGGACTCGGCCGCCGCCGGGCCCGACCAGCGTAGGGCGCCGCGCTGGATCGGGCGTGCTCCGGTAGTATCACCCGGCGCCCCATCTCAGGACCCTCTGTGCGAATCGCCGACGTAACCTCATCCCGCGAGCTCTTGTGGAACCTGACGCTGCGGGAGCTCAGGGGCAAGTACAAGCGCTCGGTCCTCGGCTGGGCGTGGTCCCTGTTGAACCCGCTGTCCACGATGGTGATCTACACGATCGTCTTCGGCGTGATCCTGCAGGGTGCGCCTCCGGTGGCCATGCCGAACGGCAAGAAGGTCTTCGCGCTGTACCTGCTGTGCGGCCTGCTGCCGTGGAACTTCCTGGCGCAGACCACGGGGACCGCCATGGGCTCGATGGTGGCCAACGGCGGATTGGTCAAGAAGGTGTGGTTCCCGCGCGAGGTGCTGGTGTTCGCCACGGCGGCGTCGCTGCTGTTCAGCTTCCTGATCGAGGCGACGCTGCTCATGGTGGCGCTGTTGGCATTCGGCACCATGGCCCTGCCGTGGGTGCCGGTGGCGTTCGGTCTCACCGTGCTGCTGGCCTGCTTCGCCACGGGCCTCGGACTCGTGCTCTCGGCCGGGAACGTCTACTTCCGCGACCTCGCCTACCTGTGGAGCATCTTCACGCAGCTGTGGTTCTTCGCCACGCCGATCGTCTACCCGATCACCCTGGTGGCCAAGAAGCTGTCGGGCCCACACGCGTGGGCACTGACGGTCTACCGGGCCAACCCGATGGCCCTGTTCGTCGAGGCGTACCGGCGGTGCCTCTACGAGGCCCGGTGGCCGACCATCGGTCAGGTCGTGAGCCTGCTCGTGATCTCTGTGGTCACACTCGCCATCGGACTGTGGGCGTTCGCCAAGCTCTCGCCGCGGTTCGCCGAGGAGCTTTGATCGACCCGGGGGTCAGCGGTCCACGCTGCCGGCGGCCTGCAAGCCGAAGCGGCAGCCGAGCGACGTGATGCCGTCCTCGATGATCACGCCGCGGAGTACGTCGAAGCGGATGAGGCCTTGGCGGTGGTCGTACTCGTGCGTCTCGGTCCAGTCGCACATCGACACCGAGAGCTCGTAGGTGCCCTCGAGCAGCGGCAGCTTGT
>JANPGL010000692.1:0-1541 GCA_031423915.1 Actinomycetes bacterium
CTGGTGGCGCTCGACGGCACCGACGACCGCAGCCGGCTCGGGGGCAACGCGTTGGTGGCCACCTCGATGGCGGTGGCCTGGGCGGGCGCCGCCGCGCAGGGCCTGCCCCTGTGGGCGAGCCTCGACCCGGGAGCCACGCGGATCCCGTTGCCCGAGATCCAGATCATTGGCGGCGGCGCGCATGCCGTGGGCACGCTCGACCTGCAGGACCTCATGGTGGTCTGCCCGGGCGCGTCGTCGTTCGCAGAGGCGCTCGACTGGACGGCCGAGGTGTACCTCGCCGCCGGCGACGTGCTCGGCCGCACGGGTCGGCGCACCGGCGTGGCCGACGAGGGCGGCTGGTGGCCCTCGTTCGCCACCAACACCGAGGCCATCGCCGCACTGGCCGAGGCCATCGAGCGGGCCGGTTTCCGGCCGCGCACCGACGTCGCCATCTCGCTCGACGTCGCCGCGTCCGAGCTGTGGAGCGACGGCGCGTACCACCTGGCGCTGGAGGAGCGGACGCTCGACCCCGAGGGCATGGCCCGGCTGGTGCACGGCTGGCTGCGGGACTTCCCGATCGTGATGGTCGAGGACCCCCTCCACGAGGCCGACGTGGAGGGCACGGCGGCGTTCACCGCCGCCGTCGCCCCGGGCACGCTCGTGGTGGCCGACGACCTTGCCGTCACGAACGAGCAACGGGTCCGGGCTCTCGCCGCCGCGGGCGCTGCCAACACCCTGCTCGTGAAGCCGAACCAGGCGGGCACGCTCACGGAGACGCTCGCCGCCCGCCGTGCCGCGGCGAAGGCCGGCTGGCGCGCCATCGTGTCAGCCCGCTCGGGCGAGACCGAGGACGTGACCATCTGCCACTTGGCGGTGGGGTGGGGCTCCGACCTGTTCAAGGTCGGCTCGATCACCCGCGGCGAACGCACGGCCAAGTGGAACGAGATGCTGCGCATCGAGGAGTCGCTCGGCTCGGCCGCCCGCTTCGCCGGGGCCACGCCGTTCGCATCGCAGGGCTGAATCCGCTGCCGGGCCCTGCCCGCCCGGTGGCAGGATGGACGTCCCCATGCCGAACGCGTCCCTCCTCGCCCAGGGCATCACCGTCACGCACGGCCGCGCCACCATCCTCGACGCGGTCGATCTGACGGCCGCGCCCGGGCACCGGGTGGGGCTCATCGGCCCCAACGGCGTGGGCAAGACGACGCTGCTGCGCGTGCTGGCGGGCCAGCTCAAGCCCGACAGCGGCACGGTGCGTCTGGCCCCCGCCAGCGCCACCGTGGGCTACCTGGCCCAGGAGCCCGACCGCCGCCGCGACGAGCTCGTTCGGGCGTACGTCGCCCGACGCACCGGCGTGGGCGCGGCCGACCGCGAGCTCGACGCCGCCACCGCCGCGCTGGCGGCCGGCGACGACGGCGCCGACGAGCGCTACTCGACCGCGCTCGACCGGTGGATGGCGCTCGGCGCGGCGGACATCGACACGCGCACCGAGCAGGTGTGGGCCGAGCTGGCCCTTCCCGAGCGTCTCCTCGACCAGGCGACGACGACGCTCTCGGGTGGCG
>JANPGL010000693.1:0-10226 GCA_031423915.1 Actinomycetes bacterium
CCGCTCCTCGACGACCAGGCGCTCGACCGATCCGATCTCGTGGCACACGACCGCTCTCATGGGCCGCACCCTACGCCGGGCATGGTGGGCGCAGGCAAGGCTCCGCTCGGGGTCCGACCCGGCGATCCAGCCGCAGCGGTGGCACGTGCAGGACGCGGTGTGGTGTTCACGTGTTTTAGAATCATCGCCGCTGAAACGCGGCGACAACCGGGCTAGGTCACGTGTTCATTTGCGCCCGATTAGACAACACGCCAACAGCACACCGCAAACAGGGCGATGGACGATCGGGCCTCGGGCGAACCCAGAGCCGACGCCCAACGCCCGGCGTGTGCGGCCGGCGCCGCGACCGTGCCAGAGTGACGGCCGGGGAACGAGGGGAACGAGTGGCTCCAGGGGGTCTCAACGTGGCCGACGACAGGACGATCCGCGGGCGCGTCGCCGTGGTGGGCGTGGGGGAATCGACGTACTACAAGCGCGGCGGGTCGACCGACCCCGAGATCGTGCTGGTGCTCAAGGCCATCCTCGCCGCCTGCGCCGACGCCGGCATCTCGCCGAAGCAGATCGACGGGTACAGCTCCTACTCGAACGACCGCAGCCTGCCCACGCGCCTGCACACCGCGCTGGGCGCGCCCGAGATCCGCTTCTCGAACATGCAGTGGGGCTCGGGCGGCGGTGGTGCCGCCGCGGCCGTGGCCAACGCCGCGGGCGCCATCGTGTCGGGCGCCGCCGACTGCGTGGTCGTCTACCGCGGCCTGGCCCAGGGCCAGTTCGGCCGCTTCGGCGGCGGCAGCCGGGCCAAGACGATCAGCGGCGAGTTCGCGCTCGCCGCGCCGTACGGTGTGATGTCGCCGGCGCAGATGTACGCCATGCGCACCACGCGCCTGTTCCACGAGCACGGCGTCAGCCCCGACACGCTCAAGGCGGTCTCGCTGGCCGCCTACCACCACGCGCAGGCCAACCCGCGTGCCGTCATGTACGAGCGCCCGCTGAGCCCCGAGGCGTACGACGCGGCCCGGTGGATCGTCGAGCCGTTCCGGCTGTTCGACTGCTGTCTCGAGAACGACGGTGCCGCCGCGCTCGTGCTGATGTCGGCCGAGCAGGCCCGCGACGTCACCGACCGACCGGTGTACCTGCTCGCCGCCCAGCAGGGCGGGCCGTTCCGCAGCCACGCCACCGCGCACAACGTGCCCGACTACGCCACGTCGTCGTTCAAGACGTCGGCGCCACGGCTGTTCGCCCAGGCCGGCGTGACACCGGCCGACGTAGATGTCGTGCAGTCGTACGAGAACTTCACCGGCGGCGTCGTGATGAGCCTCATCGAGCACGGCTTCTGCACCTACGAGTCGGCCAACGAGGCGCTCACCTTCGACAACCTCGTGTCGCCGAGCGGGAGGTTGCCGCTCAACACGTCGGGCGGCAACCTGGCCGAGTGCTACATGCACGGGCTCGGACTCGTCATCGAAGGGGCGAGACAGATACGGGGCGACTCGCCGAACCCGGTACCCGACGCCAAGGTGAGCTTCGTCAACGCCGGGCCCATGGTCGAGGTGTGCTCGTCGCTGATCTTCGGTTCCGAGGAGGTGGCGCGATGAGCGCCGAGTACGTCCTGCCGGCCGGTCTACCTGCGCCGGTCCCGATGCCCGACGGGCTCGACCGACCGTACTGGGAGGGCACCCGCGACCATGTGCTGCGGGTGCAGCGCTGCCGGGCCTGCGGAACGTGGCAGTGGGGGCCGGAGTGGCTGTGCCACCAGTGCCATTCGTTCGACGTGGGCTGGGAAGAGGTGGCACCTCACGGCGTCGTCTACTCGTGGGAGCGACCGTGGCACGCGGTGCACGCCGCCTTGCGCGATGCGGTGCCCTACACGGTGCTGCTCGTCGAACTGCCCCACGCGGGTGGCGTCCGCATGGTGGGCAACCTGACGGGCGATCCTCTGGCGCCGTTCGCCATCGGCGACGCGGTACAGGCGGTCTTCGAGGACCACGACGACACCGAGACGCCCTACACGTTGGTGCAGTGGCGACTCGGTCAGTAGTAGTAGCGGCGACCGCCGACCTGGCGACCGATGGAACCCATCACGAGGAGCACCGCGCCGATGACGGCGAGGATGACCCCGATGGTCCAGAGGATCGGGATGCCGAGGAGGAAGCCGAGGAGGAGCAGGACGACGCCGGTGATGAGCATGCTTCGGCCATACCCGATCCGGTGACGGCCAACCACGGGACCCCTCAGCGGGTGACGGCGAGGTTGAACACGCGCGCCGCGTTGAGACCGAGGATCTTGGCTCGCGAGTCCTCGCGCAGGTGCCCCATCTGTCGCTCGACCGACGCGGCAGAATGCGGCCAGGAACCCTCGTGGTGCGGGTAGTCGTTGGCCCACATCACGTTGTCGACCAGGTCGTGCGGCTCCACGGCCATCAGGCCGGCGAGGTCCTCCTGGAACGTGGCGAAGCACTGACGACGGAAGTAGTCCGACAAGCGCTCCGACAGCTGGGGCTTCACCCAGAAGTGGTGGGCTTTCTGCGCCCAGTCCATCGTTTCGAGCAACCACGGCACGAAGCCGATGCCCGACTCGACGAGGCCCACCTTCAACGTGGGGTGCCGTTCCAGCACGCCCGAGGCGATCATCTGCACGAGCGGCTCGATGGTCGTCTCCATCGAATGGCACACGTAGTTGACGACGGCGCCGCCGTCGCCGGTGACGGCGCGCGGATCGCGTCCCGTCGACACGTGGAACGTGACCGGCAGGCCGGTCTCGGCCGCGGCCGCCCACAGCGGCTCGAACATCGGGTCGTTGTACTCGGGCTTGCCGGGTGCCTTCGGGCCGTACACCGCCGAGTTACCGAACGTGAACCCCACGAAGCCGTGGTCGGCCGCCCAGCGCACCTCGGCCAGCGCGCCGTCGAGGTCGCCGGCGGCGATCGACGCCAGCGGTCGCGTCCGCCCGCCGTGCCACCCCTCGGGGCCGTAGTGGTCGTGCGCCCAGCGGTTCCAGGCGCGACACATGGCCATGCCGAACACGGGGTCGGGCGTGGCCCAGCACAGCAGGCCCTTGTTCGGGAAGATCAGCTCGATGTCGACGCCGTCGGCGTCCTGGTGCGACAGGCGCTCGGCCACGCTGCGACCCGCGGCGTTGCGGGCCACATCCTCGGACTCCATGCGCGAGCCGACGACCTTCGGCGCCTCGGCCACCGTGGGGCCCTTCACCCGCATCGGTGCGTTCCCTTCGGTCACCATCCACTCGGAGCCGTCGTCCCGGCGGTCCATGTGCGGCAGTCGGTGACGCAGCGACGCCTCGATGCGTTCTTCAAGGTATCCGGGCGGTTCATTCGCGTGGCAGTCACTCGACACCACGAACAGTCGTTGCGGATCGGCGGCACGCACCGTGCGCGACCATCCCGACGCACCAGGTGTTTCCAACCGCCACACGTTGCGCGACTCGTGTTCAGTCGTGGTCATGCGACCCCCTCACTTGGACCTTCCCCGCCCGAACCTTAGGTCGCCCGGGACCGCTCGACGCCAGCGCGACGGGCTACGGTGCCTACGTACTGCAAGGGGAGGCGCCGAGGTGGCCCGGGACGATCGATTCGACGTGTTCCAGGATCTGACGATCCAGACCGTGGAACGGGTGGGTGGCGAGGTGACGGCGCACGTGCTCGACACGGCCGGTGCGGAGCACTGGATCCGCTTCCGGTTCGAGGACCTGGCGGCGGCCGACACCCACGAGGCCACGCTGCTGGCGTGGAGCGTGGCGGGCACGCGCCTCACCTACGTCCGGGCCGACAGTCGCGGTCTGCTCATCGACGACGAGGAACTGTTCCGTCGTGCCTATGGCGACGGCCTGATCAGCGGGTAGTCCACGTCGGCGAACGCCGGACGTTCGCGTGATCCTCGGCGCTACGGCCGGAGGTCCTCGCCGATGAGATCGGCGGCCCGCCAGCCGAGCGCCATCGCCGGGCCGTTGGTGTTGCCCGACACGAGCCCCGGCATCACGGAGCAGTCGGCGACGCGCAGGCCGCCGACGCCCCGCACGCGCAAGCGGCCGTCGACGACCGACGCGCCGTCGCGCCCCATGGCGCAGGTCGCCACCGCGTGGAGACCGCTCGTCGACAGCCGGCGGAAGACGTCGAGCAGCTCGTCGTCGCCCTGCACGGCCGCGCCGGGCACGCGCTCGTCGCCGACGTACGGGCGCAACGCCGCCTGCTGCACGTAGCGCCGCATGTAGCGGACCATCGCCACCGCCTTGGCCCGGTCGTGCTCGGTCGAGAGCCAGTTCGGTGCGATGGCGGGCAGATCGTCAGGCCGGTTCGACCTGATGCGCACCGAACCCAGGCTGGTCTGACGGAGCAGCTGGCCGTAGATGGTCAGGCCCGGCGCCCGCTCGGCGGTGAACCGCTTGCCGGCGCGACGCGTGTAGGCCGACAGGTAGAGCTGCACATCGGGGCGGTCGACGTCGGGGGCGCTACGGGCGAAGGCGCCGACCTCGAACGGGCCGGTGGCCATCGGCCCCGTGTGTCGGGCGTAGTACTCGAGCACCCCGGGGACGAGCCCGATGCCCCGGTAGCGGCGGTTCAGGCCCGGTGCACCGACGAGCCGGTGAGGCATGGAGAACGACAGGTGCTCGCGCATGCCCTCGCCGACGTTCGGGCTGTCGACCACGACGTCGACGCCGACCGAGCGCAGCAGTGCGGCGGGCCCGATGCCGGAGCGTTGGAGCAGCACCGGCGACATCAGCGCACCCGCCGACAGGATCACCTCGTGCCTGGCGCGCAAGACGAGCGGCTGGCCGCCGACGCGACAGGCGACGCCCGTGGCGCGTCCGCCCTCGACGATCACCGTGTCGACCAGCACGCCGGTCCGGATCGTCAGGTTGGCCCGACCGCGCGCCGGCGCCAGGAACGCTCTGGCCGGACTGACCCGCCGGCCGCGGTGGATGGTGTGCGAGTAGTAGCCGACGCCTTCGAGGTCGGGGTGGTTCAGCTCGTCGCGCCGGGGCAGCCCGAGCTGCTCGCCGGCGCGGATCATCGCCTCGGCGATCGGGTAGCGGAACGTCCCGGCGCTGACGTGGAGAGGCCCGCCCGCTCCGCGGTAGTCGGTGGCGCCAAGCTGGTGGTCCTCGATGGCGCGGTAGGCGGCGCGCATGGCCTCCCAGCCCCATGCCGGCCCGGCGGCACTGCCCCAGTCGTCGTAGTCGAGCCGGTGCCCGCGGGAGTAGATCATCCCGTTCACCGCGCCCGAGCCGCCGAGGCCCTTGCCGCGCATCCACACCTCGGTCGACGGCGTACCCGGCTCCCGCCGTTCGTCCACGGGGAACGCCCAGGTGTAGCTGGCGCGGGTCAGCAGCTTGGCCATGCCCTTGGGCATGTTCACCAGCGGGTGCCGCTCGCTGGGAGGCCCGGCCTCGAGCAGCAGCACTGTGGCCCGGCCATCGGCCGACAGCCGGTTGGCCAGCACGCACCCGGCCGAGCCGGCCCCCACGATGATGATGTCGAACTCGTCCACTGATGCAGTCTCCCCGACCGGCCGAGGAGGGCCCGCATGATCCGGTCCCCTCACGTCTCGTCCGTGAGACCCAGTGGGTCCGGAACCGATCGGGTCGGGCTCAGGCCTGGGCGTCGCGGTCCCGGCTACCGTGAGGCCCCATGTCGACGAGCACCGACGCCGGACCGCCGGTCGGCTCGTCCCTGGCCTGGGCGACGTGGTCGCTCTTCGCCGGGCTCGGCCTGCTGCTCGTGGGGGTCGGCCTGTTCGCCACCGTCGTCGGCGTGCGCTCCGAGGTGAACGGCTACTCGAACCTGGAGATCGGCCTGCTGGGCGCGGCCTACTACGGCGGTTTCCTCGCCGGCTCGAAGGTGACGATCGCCGCGCTCGGCCGCGTGGGCCACATCCGCGTGTACACGGCGCTGGCCTCGCTGCTGTCGGCCACCATGATCGCCGTCGGCCTGCGCACGTCGGCCGTGGCGTGGATCGGGCTGCGCTTCGTGAGCGGCATGTGCATCGCCGGGCTCTACGTGGTGGCCGAGTCGTGGCTGAACCAGCTGGCGGCCAACGAGAACCGCGGGCGGCTGCTGGCCGTGTACATGGTCGTCACCAGCGGCGCCTACGGCGTCGGCCAAGTGCTCATCGGCTCACTCGACACGACCACGGTCTCGGCGTTCGCGGCATCGGCGCTGCTGACGTCATTGGCGGTCGTGCCCGTCGCCCTGTCCGAAGACGCCGCACCGCCACCCCTGGAACGATCGGCCCGTTTCCCGCTGCGCGAGCTGGCCAGCACGGTGCCCACCGGGGTCGGCACCGTGCTGCTCGTGGGCGTCACCCACGGAGCGCTCGTAGCCATGGGCGTCATCTACGCCACCCGGGCCGGTCTCTCGCCGGCCGAAGCGGGCCGGTTCGTGGCGGCCACCGCGGTCGGCGGCGTGCTGGCGCAGTGGCCGATCTCGACGGCGTCGGACGAGATCGACCGCCGGTTCGTCGGCGCGGTCATCGCCCTCGGCTCCATCGGCGCCGGGCTCTGGCTGCTCGCCTCCGGTCCGCGGGGGTGGCAGGGGCTGGCGGCGATGGCGCTGCTCGGTGGGCTGAGCTTCCCGCTGTACTCGGTGGGCGCCGCCTACACGAACGACTGGGTGGCGCCCGAACACGTGAGCGGCGCGGCGTCACAGCTCGTGCTGCTCTACGGCGCCGGCGCACTCGTGGGCCCGCCGCTCACATCGCTGCTGTTCGGCACCATCGGCACGTCGGGCTACCCGTGGGCCATGATCGGTCTCCACGGGATCATCGCGGCGTTCCTCGTGTACCGCATGTTCGCCTGGCGGGCGCCGATCGCCACGCTCTCGTGGACCGACGCGTCGTACTCGACGCGGGCGTTCTTCATCCCGGCGAACATGGTCTGGATGGGTCGTCGCCTCGGCCGTCGCCCCAAGGCGCGCAGGCCGTAGCTCAGGGGTGGCTCACGGTTGCCGGCGAGGTCAGTTCGCTGATCGGGCGTGGCTGGTCGAACGGGGCGAGGTCGTGCGCGACGCCGGCCCGGTCGACGAGATGACCGATGCGTCCTTCGCGGCAGGACAGGATGAGCCAGCGGTCGTCGACGATCTCCAGCGCCGTGCAGTCGTCCAGTCCAACGGCACGCGAGCGGGACGTGCGGGCGAGACGCCCCGTGCTGTCAGGTCGGCGATCACCCGAGTCGTAGTGGGGACACAACAGGACATCGACGAGGCCGAGTCCTCGAACGGCGATGTACGGCCATGTGTCGTCGCCGGCGGTGAACGAACGCGAGTCGCTCACGCCGGTGGCGCACCAGCAGATCGCACCGGCGCTGACACCGGCCATCACCGTGCCCTCGGTCGCGGCCTGCACGAGCAGTCGGTCGATACCACGGCGCCGCCACAGCTTCATCATGCGCAACGTGTTCCCCCCACCCACGTACACGATGTCGGCGGAGCGCACGAGGCGTTCGATCTCGCCGGGGGTCTTCGATCGGTCGTAGAGCATGAGCGGCTCGACGAGACAACCCAGTCGGCCGCCGTAGTGCGCCTCGACGGTCGAGACGTACATCGCGTCGTCCTGGGTTGCGGTCGGTAGGAACACGACACGGGGACGTCGCTTGCCGGTGAGTCGCACGACCTCGGCGTCGAGCGCCGTCGTCTCGACGGGGTACCCGGGTCGGCCGATCTCACCACCGCCGATGGCCACGATCCTCACCCGGGCAACCCTACGGGAACCCGCGATCCCGCCGCCCGAGCGCCAGCGAGACCGAACTCATCGCGGTACCCGAGGCCGAGCAGTGACGACGAGACGAACGCGACCGCACACCCACGGCGGCTTCAGCGGCGATCGTCGACGCGAAGCACGAGGAGTGCGATGTCGTCGTCCCGGCGGTCGAAGGGGAGGACGGCGCCGAGCTCGTCGCGGATCCTGTCGGCGATGACCTCGGCGGAGCCTTCGTGACGGGTGGCCCGCTCGACCAGTGTGCCCAGCTGCAGCGGGTCGAGCGAGTGCGGGGGCGGAACGTCCGTCACCCCGTCGGTGTAGAACACGACGACGTCACCGGGCGCCAGGGCCGTGCTGCGGGCGTGGAACGAGCCGGTGTCGAACACGCCCAGCAAGGTTCCCGGTGTTCCGAGCGCTCGGGCCCGTCCTCCGCGGGAAAGGATGGGCAGCGGGTGGCCCCCGCAGGCGACGGTGAGCAGCGCGCGATCCTGCGACGTGTCGAGCGTGGCGTACACCGCGGTCAGGAACGATCGGGAGCCCGAACGAAGAACCGCCCGGTTCAGTGATCGCAAGACGTCGACCGGGCTGTCGCCGTGCCACGCGCTCTCGCGGATCGAGTGCCGGGCAAGACCGGTGAGCGACGCCGCCGCCGGACCGGTGCCGCAGACGTCGCCGACCACGATCGCCCAGGACTCCGCAGCCTCGAGCGCGAACACGTCGTAGAAGTCGCCGCCGACCTCGGTGGCCTCACCCGCCGGCCAGTACCGAACCGCGTGCTGCACGCCGGGTATGGCGGGCAGCGAGCTCGGGAGCAAGCTCCGCTGCAACGTCTGGGCGATCGTGCGCTGGTGCTCGTTCAGGCGGACGTTCTCGATGCTCGACGCGATGCGTCCGGCCGCGGCCTGGGCCAACGCCACATCGTCGCCTGTGTAGCGGCGCGACGAGTTGGACATCACGAACTGCATCGCGCCCAGGATCCTCCCGCGCTTCTCCAGGGGGACGACGATGACCGACCGGAGCTCGAGTTGGTCGATGAGCATCCGTTCTTCCGGCGTGGCGTCGAGACTGCTCAGCAGGTCGGGCGTGATGTCCGGGTAGAAGCCCGTGGTCCCCGTCCGGATCACGAAGGGAACGCCGGCCGGGGCGTCCGCGTCGTAGGGGAACCGCTTCTGGAGTTCGAGGGCGTAGGCCACCATGTCCGGATCGGCGTGACCGATGGCCACCGCCGGGACGGGATCCCGGTCGCCCAGCACGTGGATCGAGCACCAGTCTCCGAGGCGGGGCACCGCGCACTCGGTGACCTTGGCCATGATCTCGGCGACGTTCGACGACGCGTTGAGCGCATCGTTGATGGCGGCCAGGAACTCGAGCCGCTCCCGCTGCAGGCGCTCGCGTTCGGCTGCCTCGAGCGCGAACTCGGCGAGGCGACCACGTTCCTGCTCCTGGCGCACGCGATCGGTGATGTCCACCGAGCACCCCACGGTGCCGGTCACGCGCCCGCGCTCGTCGACCGTGGCGCCGCCGGCATTGGCGAGCCAGTGGACCGAGCCGTCCGGGTGGACGATCCGGTGCTCGATCTTGTAGGCGCAGGCCGAGGCGAGCGCATCGCGCACCGTTGCCAACACGTCCTCCCGATCGTCGGGGTGCAGCATCGAGACGTACATGTCGAAGGTCTGGTCGAACTCGCCGGGGGCGAGACCGAACAGCGACTCCAGTCGCTCGTCCCAGATCGTCTCGCCGGTGACCATGTCCCAGCGCCAGGTCCCGAGTCC
This sequence comes from Actinomycetes bacterium, assembly GCA_031423915.1. Taxonomy (GTDB): domain Bacteria; phylum Actinomycetota; class Acidimicrobiia; order Acidimicrobiales; family Ilumatobacteraceae; genus JANMAT01. The sequence continues at coordinate 9,479 of JANPGL010000693.1, forward strand.
ACCGGCATCCAAGCTCAGCCGGAAGTGCTCGGCCAGGTCACGGGCGCGTTGCTCGGCGAGCCGTAGATCGGTCACGTCCTCCGACGACCCGACGATGGCGATGGTCCTCCCAGCGGCGTCGACCACCGGCCGGGTGAACGTCATGATGCGAAGTGGTTCGCCGTCGCGCCGGACCACGGTGCGATCGCCCGTGAGCGTGTTGCCTGCGGCGACGAAGGCCAGTTGCTCCTGGTTCGTGCCGAGCTCGGCAGGGGGCGCGAGCACGTCGACGATCGACCGGCCGAGAACCTCGACCTCGGTCCACCCGTACAGTCGCTCCGCCGCACGGTTCCACAGCGAGATCGCACCGTCCGGATCGGTGACGACCACCGCCCGCGCCAAGGCATCGATCACGTGACGGTCGGTCAGGGCGTCGAGTGACACGACATCACCCCCGTTCTCCGATCGCTCAACGTCGCTCATCAGCGCCCTCGGTGCGTAGGAAACGATGATATCCGCCCCCTTGGTACCAGGAACCTCACGACGGGGATCCCGACCGGCTCAGGGCTCCCCGGCCGGGGACGCCGAGCCTGCGTCGCTCCAGCGGCCGTCGACCAGCAGCCCGGCCAGCTCCTCGGCCAACTCCACGTCGGCTGCGGTGGTGACCTTGATGTTGCGGGGGTCGCCGTCCACGGCGGCCACGTCGAGTGCGGCATAGCGCTCCACCACCTCGGCGGTGTCGACGCCGTCGAAGCCGTCGGCGCGCGCC
>JANPGL010000694.1:0-3087 GCA_031423915.1 Actinomycetes bacterium
CGGCCGAGTTCGTGGCCGCGGAGGAGATGGGTCGCGGCCGTGGCTACTGGTGGTCGCCTGACGGCGCCCAGCTCGCCGTCGCTCGCGTCGACACCGCACCGGTGCCGCGCTGGTGGATCGCCGATCCCGCCAACCCCGCCAAGACCCCGATCGCGCATCCCTACCCGGCCGCCGGCGCAGCCAACGCCGAGGTCACGTTGTGGGTGGTCGCGCTCGACGGCTCGAAGATCGAGGTGCGCTGGGATCACGAGCGCTACGAGTACCTGACCAACGTGGCCTGGAGCGGCCACGGCCTTCACATCGTGGTCCAGGCGCGCGACCAGCGATCGTTGGCCGTGCTGCGCGTCGACCCTGCGACCGGCGAGACCACCGAGGTGTTCGCGGACCGCGACGACGTGTGGGTCGAGCTCGTGCCCGGCACCCCGTCGTGGTTGCCCGACGGCCGGCTCGTGATGGCGTGCGACTGGGGCGGCGCCCGGCGGCTGGTGGTCGACGGGCTGCCCGTCACGACACCCGACGTGCAGGTGCGCGCCGTCCTCGGCGTCCAGGGCACCGACGTGGTGGTGGCGTGCAACCCGGTCGACGACGCCACCGTGCAGCACGTGGCGGTGTGGAGCGAGCAGGGCGGCCTCGAGCTCATCACCAAGGAGCCGGGCGTGCACGGCGCCACCGTCGGCGGGCCCACCATCGTCGTGCGCCGCTCCCATCTCGGTGCCGACGGCGCCGTCACCTCGGTGCTCGGCGGCAGCGACCTGGTCAGCCACGCCGAGACGCCGCTCGTGCGCCCGAACGTGACGCTGTCGCGCCGCGGCGAACGCCGGCTGGCCATCGCGGTGCTCCTCCCCCACGAGGCTGCGCCGGGCACGAAGCTGCCCGTGCTGTTCGACCCGTACGGCGGCCCGCACGCCCAGCGCGTGCTCTCGGCGCGCTCGGCCTATCTGAGCTCGCAGTGGTTCGCCGACCAGGGCTTCGCCGTCGTGGTGGCCGACGGTCGCGGCACGCCGGGGCGGGGCAGCGCGTGGGAGCGCAGCGTGCATCTCGACCTGGCCGCCCCCGTGCTGGAGGACCAGGTCGACGCGCTGCACGCCGCCGCGGAGGCCGACGACCGGCTCGACCTCACGCGCGTCGCCATCCGCGGTTGGAGCTTCGGCGGCTACCTCGCCGCGCTGGCGGTGCTGCGGCGGCCCGACGTGTTCCACGCCGCCATCGCCGGCGCGCCCGTGACCGACTGGCGGCTGTACGACACCCACTACACCGAGCGCTACCTCGGCAACCCGGCCGTCGACGACGCCCCGTACGAGCGCTGCTCGCTGCTGCGGGAGGCCGCCGCGCTGACGCGGCCGCTGCTGATGGTGCACGGGTTGGCCGACGACAACGTCGTGGCGGCCCACACGCTCGAGCTGTCGTCGGCCCTGTTGGCCGCCGGGCGACCCCACCGGGTGCTGCCGCTCAGCGGCGTGACCCACATGACGCCGCAGGAGGTCGTGGCCGAGAACCTGCTCCTGCTGCAGCTCGACTTCCTGCGCGAGTCGCTCGGTCTCGAACGACCGGGCTGACGCCGGCGCGGCCGGCGTCAGCCGTTGGCCGGTGCGGCCTCGAGCAGCGTCGTCACGGGCTCGCCCGACGGGTCGACGGCGAAGGCGCGCAGGACGCCCGTGGCCGACCGGCACGGCACCTTCAACGTGGCACCCGGCGCCAGCGGCACGTCGCCCGAGGTCTCGCATCCCCGGCCGATGAGCGCCACGCCGCGCAACGTCACGTTGCCGGTGTTGACGAGGTCGACCGTCGGCTGGGCGGGCGCCGTCTCGCGCAGCTCCATCTTCGGGTCGTACACCGGCACCGCGAGCTGGCCCGAGGCCTTGATGCTGGCCCCTTCCTTCACCGACACGCCGCTGACCGTGATCTCCACATCGGCGCTGCGCGGGGCCGGGGCGATGCACTCGTATTGCCAGGTCTCGCCGCCGTCGAGGATGTCGTTGAGGTTGTTGTCGCCGCTGACGAAGCCGGGCGTGGGGCAGCCGGGGTCGGAGAGCTGCACCGTCTTGAGCGCCTGACCGGCGCTGGCGGTGACGAGGTACACGAACCGGGTCAGTTCGCCGGCCCGCACATGGTCGGCGACGCCGCTCGGGAGCTTGGTGATGCCGAGCACCGTGTCGGCAGCCACGTTGCCGGCCAGGTTGGCGCCGGCCCAGTCGCGGGCCTGGCCGGCCAGCTCGGTGATGGTGGCACGCACGCAGATGTCGGTGTTGCGGGCCGGGCAGCTGGCGCCCTTGGCCGTGAACTGGGTGAGGGCGTCGGCGGCAACCGTTCCCGACAGCGTCACCGTCACCTCCTCGCCCGGGGCGAGGTAGTCGGTCTTGCAGGTGTAGAGCGCGCCTTCGGCGCTGCACGTCGTGGGGGCGCCGATGCCGTCGGCGACCTGCACGTCGACGTTGGTCAGGCCCGGGTCGTAGCGGAGCTGCCCCACCACCGAGCCCACCGATGCGTCGGCGAGCGTGTTGGCGATGCGCATGCGCACCTGTACGGCTTGGCCACGGCTCCACAGCTCCCGGTCGGTGTCGAGCGACAGCCCGACGGCCCCGTCCTCCGTGCGGTCGCCCACGCTGAGGCGGGCGTCGCGCCCGCCGGGCGTGACCCGGGCACCCGATGCGGTCGGGACCACGTCGACGACCTTCACCTCGAGCTGCCCGGTGGCGGCGCCCTCGAACGGGGCGAGCTTCCCGATGACCACGACGGTGGCCGTGCGACCGGGCTCGATGCCCTTCACGTCGACCGCGTACCCGGTGCCGGCCTTCTTCTGCTTCAGCTCGGACACGTTGGCGAGCTGCTGGGCCGCCGCCGAGGCCTCGGAGCTCTGGTCGAGGTTGCCGGCGAGCGCGCCGGTGTCGACGAACGCGCACAGCGGGACGTCCTGGTCGAACCCGACCTTCGACTGGTTGGTGGCCGACGACACCCACACGGTGGTGGCCACATCCGACGCCGCGTCGGCGTTCGGCGGCGCGGCCACCGTGAGGAGCGCGGCGACGAGCTGGCCGGTCCCGGCGCCGCTCGACGAGCCGGGCTTCACGGCCGAGGTCCACGGCGCCG
>JANPGL010000695.1:0-1634 GCA_031423915.1 Actinomycetes bacterium
CTCGACGACGCGGTGCTGGCGCGCGCATGAGGATCACCGGTGCGGTGCTCGAGGAGGTCGGTCGCCCGGGTCCGTGGGCGGTGAGCCAGCCGCTGACCGTGGGCGAGCTCGAGCTGGACGGACCCGGCCCCGGCGAGGTGCTCGTCGAGATGGAGGCGGCCGGGGTCTGCCACTCAGACCTGTCCGTCGTCGACGGCAACCGCAGCCGCCCGGTCCCGATGCTGCTCGGCCACGAGGGTGCGGGTCGGGTGCGCTCACTCGGTGCCGGGGTGAGCGAGCTGGCCGTAGGGCAGCGGGTGGTCATGACGTTCCTGCCCCGCTGCGGTGCGTGCCCGGGGTGCGCGACCGGTGGCAGGATGCCGTGCGGCCCGGGCTCGGTGAGCAACGGCGCCGGTGAGCTGCTCGGTGGCGGCCGACGGCTGTCCCGCGACGGGTCACCCGTGCACCACCACCTCGGCGTCTCGGCCTTCGCCAGCCATGCCGTGGTCGATCGGCGTTCGGCGGTTAAGATCGATAGCGACATCCCGGTCGAGATCGCTGCACTGTTCGGCTGCGCAGTCCTGACCGGGGTCGGCGCAGTGCTCAATTCGGCGCAGGTGCGCCCGGGTGAGAGCGTTGCGATCTATGGCCTCGGCGGCGTCGGGTTGGCCGCGCTGATGGGCGCGCTGGCGGGTGGCGCCAATCCGGTGGTGGCAATCGACCCCGCCCCGGCCAAGCGCGAACTGGCCGCCGAGCTCGGTGCTGCCGGTGCATTTTCACCCGAGAATGCCGAAGCACAGATCGAGGCGCTGCTCGGCGGCAAGCCCGACGTGGTGATCGAGACTGTCGGAAAAGCCAAAGTCCTCGAAGCGGCCTATGCGTTGGTCCGGCGCGGCGGGCGGGTGGTTACGGTTGGCCTGCCCAACCCTGCCGAGATGTTCTCGATCCCGGCGGTCAGCTTGGTCGGTGACGCCAAGACGGTGATCGGCAGCTACCTCGGCTCGTCGATCCCGGCGCGCGATATTCCGCGCTATATCGGGCTGTGGCGCGCGGGCAAACTGCCCGTCGAGCGGCTGCTGACCTCGGTCAGTCCGCTCAGCGACATCAACCAGCTGTTCGACAAACTCGCGAGCGGCGAGGCCATTCGCCAGATCGTCATTCCCCAGCATCAGGAAACATAAACCATGGCAATCGCCACCGATCTGCTCATTCCCGGCCCGGCCGGCCAACTCGCCGTCCGTACCAAGGGGCTGGAATCGCGCCCGGAGAAGGTCGTCATTCTGGTTCAGGGCGCGAACCTCTCCGGCCAGCTCGGCTACGACTTTGCGTTCGACGGGCGCAGAGACTACTCGTTCATGGACGCCTTGGTCGCACGCGGTTACGGCGCGGTGACTTTCTCGATCCGTGGCTATCGCGACTCCGAGCTGAGCGAACATCCACACACCGTCCAGACTGAGCAGGCGATCGAGGACACCGCCGCGGTGATCGATTGGGTGATTGCGCAAGGCTTCACCAAACCGCACTTGCTCGGCTGGTCGTGGGGCGGGCGGATCGTCGGTCGCTATGCCGAGACTCGAGCCGACACGATCGACCGCCTGGTCTTGCTTGATCCCGCGATCGGCGGCGGCGATAAGGTGCCATTCCCCGAAAAGGAC
>JANPGL010000696.1:0-1568 GCA_031423915.1 Actinomycetes bacterium
CTCAGCTTGGGAAGCTGATGTTCTGCCTCTGAACTACACCCGCAGAACAGCGTCAGCCTAGCGAATTCCCGCCCGGGCGCTAGACGGCGTTGCGGCCCGAGTGGCGCAGTCCCCTCCGCTCGACGGGCCGCGCTGGCACCGACCGAGCGGTGCGAACGGCCAGCCGGCGCGCTGCTGGCGGCGTGTCGGGCCACCTGGCCGGGTCGCCAGCGACGCCGCGTCCGACGCCACGGGCTACACCGGCGAATTCCCGGGTGGCTACGATCTCGACCGCACCGTACCGACGATCACACACGCGATCCGAGCCGGTGAGAACGTCGCCCTGAACCCACAACCCCGACGAGGCCGCGCAGGCCGAACTGCGAGCCACCGTGGAGGCCCGACCCGACTGGATCGGGAAGGTCGTGCTCGGACCATGAGGAGCACACCGTGACCCCCGACGAAACCCTCGAGCTCCGCCTCGCCGATCACGCCCGCTGGCTGGCCAGCACCGGCGGCGAGGGCACGCGCCTCGACCTGACCGACGCCGACCTCGGCGACATCGACCTGGCAGGCCGTGACCTGCGCGAGGCCGTGCTGGCCGGCGCCCGGCTCACCGGGGCCAGCCTCGCCGGCGCCGACCTCGGCCGCGCCAACCTGGCCGGCGCCTCCCTCTCGGGCGCCGACCTCACCGGCGCAGATCTCACCCGAGCGAACCTCGACCTCGTCCACGCCTCGCGCGCCCTGCTGACCGGCGCACGTCTGTACCGCGCCTCGTGCATGCAGGCCGACCTGCGCCAGGCGACCCTCGATGGCGCCGATCTGACCCGGACGGGTTTCTCCCGCACCGACCTCACCTCCGCCAGCTTGCGCGACGCCCGCCTCGACCGCACCGCCTTCGACGAGGTGACCCTCGACCGGGCCGACGTCGCCGGCGCCACCGGCACCGTGCTCGGCGAGGCGGCCGCCGCCGCGCTCCGGGCGCTCGGCGCCGATGTGCAGGCGTACGTCGCCCCGCCGACACAGCCCGGGTCGCCCGAGGCCCGGCGGCCAGGCGCCCCGCGGCCGGGCGCCCACTAATCTGCGACCCGTGATCCTGTCCGACCGCTCGCTGCGAGAGGCCCTCGCCACCGGGCGCATCGGCGTCGACCCGCTCGACCCCGCCTGCATCCAACCCTCGTCCATCGACGTGAAGCTCGACCGCTACTTCCGGGTCTTCCGCAACCACACGGCGGGCGTCATCGACGTGAAGCGCGACATGACCGGGCTCACCGAACTGGTCGAGACGCCCGACGACGGCGTGTTCATGCTCCACCCCGGCGAGTTCGTGCTCGGCTCGACGCACGAGCGCGTCGCCCTGCCCGACGACATCGTGGCTCGCCTCGAGGGGAAGTCGAGCCTGGGCCGCCTGGGGCTGCTCATCCACTCGACGGCCGGGTTCGTCGACGCCGGCTGGGACGGGCACCTCACCCTCGAGCTGTCGAACGTGGCCAACCTGCCCATCACGCTGTACCCGGGCATGAAGATCGGCCAGATCAGCTTCCTGAAGATGACCACGCCGGCCGAGCACCCCTACGGCGAGGGCAGCC
>JANPGL010000697.1:0-8742 GCA_031423915.1 Actinomycetes bacterium
GGCGCCCACGTGGGTGGGGCAGGACCAGGACTCGTGGGGGCTCGACCACGGCACCTGGTCGGTGCTCGTCCACATGTTCCCCGACGCCGACGTCCCGGTCGTGCAGCTGTCGATCGATGCCGGCAAAGACATCGGCTACCACCTGCGCCTCGGCGCCGCGCTCGAGCCGTTGCGCCGCCGTGGGGTGCTGGTCGTGGCGAGCGGCAACGTGGTGCACAACCTGCGGGCCATCGACTGGGCCCGTCCGCACGGCGGTGAGGACTGGGCCGAGGAGTTCGACACCGCCGTTCGCGAGGTGATGACCGATCGGCCGGCTGACGCCGCGTCGTTGGTGGACCATCGCCACTACCGCAAGGCCTCGCCCACCCCCGACCACTTCCTGCCGCTGCTGTACCTGGCCGGCATGGCCGCGGCAGCCGGCGCCACCACCGAGGTGTTCACATCGGGGTGCACGATGGGTTCGCTCTCGATGGCGGGCTACTCGCTGCCGGGGACCTGACGGCGCCGTTTCGCCGCCCGGGAGGGTGGGTAGCGGGCATCGGTGACCGACGACCACCGAACGCCAGATGACCCGGCCGGCGACCTCATCGCTGCGGCGATGCTGGCCCGCCAGGCCGCCTACGCGCCGTACTCAGGGTTCGCCATGGGAGCGGCGGTGCGCACGCACTCGGGTGCGCTGATCGGCGGTGCGCTCGTCGAGAACGTCTCGCTCGGCCTGGCGATGTGCGCCGAACGGATCGCGCTGTTCACCGCCACGACGGCGGGGGAGACGCCCGTCGAGCTGGCGCTCGTGGCCGCGCGCACGGCCGGCCACCACACCTGGCCGTGTGGCGCATGCCTGCAGGTGGCGCTCGAGCTCGGTGGGCCGACGCTCGTCGTACACGTCCAGGATCTCGACGGCAACCACGCCACGGCTCTGCTCGGCGACCTGCTGCCGAACGGGCCGATGTCCCGTGTCACCCGGGGAGCTTGATCGGTTCGACCGTCACGGAACGGCCGCCCGGCGAGGTCGACAGCGTCACCAGCGCGCTCGATGCGTACCGCTTCGGTGAGCCCGAGTACCAGGCGGTCACGTCGCCCGCGCTCACGTCGCGTTGGACGTCCCAGTGCCCGAGCGCCAGGTAGTCGCGGTCGCACGCCGCGATCTCGTCCGACGTGATGAGGTACGACCGGTGCTTGTCGTCGTCGTAGCGCACCAGATGACCGTGGGCGAGGGCGACCTGCCACGGCTGCTCGCCCCGCGGCGGCAGCCCGTCGAGCGGGCGGTGATCGGCGAACGACAGGTGCGCACGTCCCCAGAGCTCGAGACCGAGGTCGGGCAGCGCCACGCTCGTGCCGTCGGGATCGGACAGCAGGATCACGTGTGCCGGCAGCTCGGTGCGGTGGTACACCGAGCCGTCCATGTACGGGTCGTGGTTGCCGGGCAGTACCACCACGGGCACGCGGAGCCGATCGAGGTGGGCCACGAAGGACGCCAACGTGGCCGGCTTCACCCGGTTGTCGTCGAACGTGTCGCCGACGAGCAGCACGAGGTCGACGTCGAGTCGGAGCGCGGCGTCGACCAGCTGCACCAGCCCGCGGTCGCCCCCGGGCGTGTCGTCGATGTGCACGTCCGACGCGTGCAGGAACCGCACCGTGGGTGTCATGCCGTGCCGCCCGCTCGGTGCTCGACCGGCTCTGGCTCGACCACGGGGACGACGCCATCGGCGGTGAGCTGCAGGACGCGGGCACGCACGAGGCCGTCCTCGATCTCGAGGAGGCCGAGCGTGCCGAGCTGGGTGTTCAGGTTGCGCGGGTACGTCGGCGAGCCGGGATTCACGCACAGGGTCGAGCCGACGACGTCGATGGCCTCCACGTGGGTGTGCCCGTACACGCACACGTCGAGTGCCGTGGTTCCGAAGCGACGCTCGAACCAGCGTTCCACCGTGAAGTTCGGCGGGAGCTCGGGGATCGGCAGGTCGTGGGTGAGGCCCACGCGCACACCGCCCAGCTCGAGGAGCCACGACTCGCGCAGCAGGGGGTGCTCGGGCGTCACCGGCCGACCGCCCGAGCCGTCCTCGCCATTGCCGCGCGCCGCGTACACCGGTGCCAGGTCGGCCAGCGCATGGAGCACCGAGAGCTCGTGGAGGTCGCCGCCGTGGAGGATGAGGTCGAGCCCGTCGAACGCATGGAAGACCTCGTCCCACAGCTCGCGGCGCGCCTCGGGGATGTGGGTGTCGGAGATCAGCCCGATGCGCAGCGGCCCGTCGTGGGCGGCCGTGCCGAGCAGTTCGGGCGCGATCCCGTTGATCATCCGAGGGCAGCCCGCAGCGCGTCGAGCCGGGCCGGCACCGGCCGGTACCAGACCCACAGGCCCCGCTTCTCGCGGGTGACGAGCCCGGCGTCCACGAGGATCTTCATGTGGTGGCTGACCGTGGGCTGTGAGCGGCCTGACGGCTCGACCAGGTCACAGGCGCACACCTCGCCCTCGGCCGACGTGATGAACGAGAGCAGGCGCAGACGGATGGGATCGGCGAGCGCGGCGAACGACTGGGCCAGCAGCACGGCCGTGTCCTCGTCGAGGGCATCGACGCTCACCGGCGCGCAGCAGGCCAGGGGATCGGCGGGGACGGGCAGGGTCTTGGCTCGGACAGCCATGGGCGTACTGTATCGAAGAACGTCGAAAAGAATCCATTGACGATCATCGATCTATTCGCGAGAGTGAACACATCGAAGATCGTCGATAGGACGATCCCGTCCCGAGGAGCCCCCATGTCCCGTGTCCAGCTCGCCCTAAACGTCGGTGACCTGCAGGCGTCGATCGACTTCTACACGAAGCTGTTCGGCACCCCGCCCGCCAAGATCCGCGAGAACTACGCCAACTTCGCCATCGCCGAGCCGCCGCTCAAGCTGGTCCTCATCGCCGGCGCCGGCGAGCCGGGCTCGCTGAACCATGTCGGGGTCGAGGTCTCCTCCACCGACGAGGTGATGGCGGCGGCGGCCCGCATGCAGGGCGAGGGCTCGCCGATCGAGGTGCAGGAGTCCACCACGTGCTGCTTCGCCGTGCAGGACAAGGTGTGGGTGTCGGGTCCCGAGATCCCCTGGGAGATCTACACGGTCCTGGACGATGCCTCGGTCATGCACCCCACCGAAGACGCGTGCTGCGCGCCGGAGCCGGTGGCCCTGGGCGCCAAGCCGTCGGCGTGCTGCTGATCCGTCGGTGACCTCGTCGATGTCGCCGCGCCGTCCGTTCGTCTCGCCGTCGGTGTGGCGAACGGCCGATCTGTCGCCGCACGAGTGGGTGGTCGAGCTCGGCCCGGCGCGGCGCGCCGCGCTCGTGCGGGCCGCTCGCTCCGCGGCGGTGCGCGGCGTCGTGCCCGCCCTCCCCGCCGACTTCCCACTCGACGAACTGGGCGACGACCTGGTGGCGTGGCGCGCCGCACTGGCGGACGGGCGCGGCTTCCTCCTGCTGCGCGGCTTCCCGGTCGACGAGCTCGACGAGCGCGAGGTCGAGCTGGCCTGGACGGGCCTCGGGGTCCACCTCGGTCGGGCCGTGGGACAGAACGCGGCCGGCGACCTCCTCACGCACATCCGCGACGAGCGTCTCGGCGATTCCGGCGGCAAGGTGCGGCTCTATCGCACGCGCCAGCGCCAGGACTTCCACAGCGACGGCGCCGACCTCATCGGGTTGCTGTGCCTGCACACGGCACGGCGCGGCGGCGAGAGCCGCATCGTGAGCTCGGGCGCCATCTACAACGAGCTCCTGACCCGCCGTCCCGATCTGCTCGAGGCGCTGTACCAGGTGGCGGCGTGGGACCGGCAGGACGAACAGCCGCCGGGCGAGCGGGGTTGGTTCCCGCTCGCGCCGCTCACCGACCTGCCTACCGGCCCACGATTGTTCTACATCGGCTGGTACCTGCGCGACGCCCAGCGCCATGCCGACGCGCCACGGTTGAGCGGCGCGCAGCTCGAGGCGATGGCGCTGGTCGAATCGATCGCCAACGACCCGACGTTCCACCTCGAGATGACCTTCGAGCGCGGCGACGTGCAGCTGCTGAACAACGGCCGCATCCTCCACGCGCGCGAGGCCTACGAGGACCACGACGACCCGGCGGCGCGCCGGCACCTGCTGCGCCTGTGGCTGGCGGCGCACGCGTTCGCCAGCGTCGAGGCCGGGCTGCGTGCCGGCATCAACACGCCGGCGCGCTGAGCGGGCTCAGACGAGGTCGATCTGCACCGGCACGGGCCGGCTCAGCGTGTGGCCCACGGGCGAGGTGCTGGTGACGCGCTCATGGAGCGCGGCGAGCTGGTCGGGGGTGGCGTCGCTGTCGAGCGACACGGCCACGCGGATGCCGTGGTATCCGGCGTGGCCCTCGGGGTTCAGGCCGAGGAACGTGTGCAGGTCGAGGTCACCTTCGAGCTGGATCGACAGATCCCTGATCGTGATGCCCGCCGCGGTGGCGTTGGCCGCGTACCCGACGGCGAGGCAGTTGCCGAGCGCGCCGAGGATCTGCTCCACCGGGTTGGCCGCCGTATCGGTGCCGCCCAGGCCGGCCGGCTCGTCCGACGGGACCGGGGCAAAGTCGCGCACCGTGGCCGACGAGCGGAAGCCAGCCTCCCAGCGCACGCTGGCCTTCCACGTGGTGTCGGCGACCTCGGGGGCCGACTGGATCTTCTCGGCCAGGCCGGCGACGGCCCCGATGTTGACGGCGTTGATGGGTTCGGTGCTGGTGCTCACGCTGCGCCCCCGGGCGAGTGGTCGACGAAAGTCGAGTGAAGTGGTCAGGATTGTGGCCGCGAACCTCGCGTCGCGCAAGACGCGTCCCGCTAGGGTCGGCTTCCCATGCGGCCCCGGATCACCGTGCTCATGGACCTGCCCGAATCGAACGCGCCGCACCGGGCCACGGTGGCGGCGCTCGCCCACGCCATCGGCTCTCGCCGGGTCGATGTCGACGTCGTGCCGACCGATGCCGACGTGGTGCTCGGCGCGAGCGTCGTGATCGGCCCGGGCAGCCCCTACCGCGATCCGGAGCGAGCCGAGGAGGTCATCCGATCCGCACGCGAGCTCGGCTTGCCGCTCGTGGGGACGTGAGGCGGCTTCCAACACGTGCTGGTCGAGCACGCACGCAACGTCATGGGCATCGCCGACGCCACGCATGCCGAGTACGGGCGCCCCGGCACCGCCGTCGTCACGGCGTTGGCCTGTTCGCTGGTCGACGCCGAGATCGAGGTCATGTTCACACCGGGCTCGCGCTTGGCCGCGTGCTACGGCCGGGCGAGCGCGCTCGAGCGCACGACGTGCAGCTACGGGCTGGAGCCCGCCTTCGGCCACCTGGCGAGCGAGGGTGGGCTTTCGGTGGCGGCGACCGCCGCGGCCGGCGACGTGCGCGCCGTCGAGCGACCCGACCACCCGTTCTTCGTGGCCACGCTCTACCAACCCCAGCTGTCGTCGACGCGGGAACGTCCCCACCCGATCTGGACGGCGTTCGTCGACGCGGTGCTCGCGTGAGCGCCGATCGGCTGCGTCCGCCCGTCCCCGCGCGGCGCTCACCTCGGGCCGAACGGGCGATGTCATCGCCCGTTCCGTCCGCGGTGGAGCGGAACGCTCGACCGCCCGGGAAGTCGGTGCCGAGCTCTGGACGCGCGGAGCGATCAGGTCGCCCGTTCCGCCCGAAGTGGGAGGGAGGTGGCGGCTGGCCGCGGCCCAGGCTGACTACCAGGTGTCGATGTAGTGCTTCTTGCGGTCCCGCACGGCGGGGCGGGGGAGGAGGCGGAGCATGGCGATCAGCCGATCGCGCGTCTCGGCCGGGTCGATCACCTCGTCGAAGGTGTAGCTGCGCGCCGCGTTCAGGGCCAGGCTGCGCTCGCGCATCTCGGCGGCCATGGCGTCGCGTCGTTCGCGCGCCGAGGTGTCCTCGTCGTCCGCCGGTGCCTGCTTGCGCTGGATGAGCGCGGCCGCGCCCTCCAACGACATGCCGCCGGCCTCGACCGTGGGCCAGGCCAGGCGCAGGTCGGTGGGGCCCGACAGGCCGCCCATCGCCATGGGTCCCAGACCGTAGGCCTTGCGGATGTGCACGAGCAGCAGCGGCACGGTCCGGTGCACCTGGGCGAGCAGCGGCCGCACGTGATGGCGGGCGATGCCCTGCTGCTCGGCCTTGGGGCCGAGCATGTAGCCGGGGTTGTCCATGAGCGACACGATCGGAAGGTCGAAGGCGTCGGCCAGGCGGATGAAGCGGGCGAGCTTGTCGCAGGCGTCGGCGTCGAGCGCGCCGGCGATGTTCGACAGGGGTTGGTTGGCGATCACCGCCACGGCGCGCCCGCCCAGCCGGGCCAACGCCGTGATGAGCGAGGTGGCGAAGCGAGGCCGCAGCTCGAGCACGCTCTCGTCGTCGGCCAGGGCCCGGATGACCTTGCGCATGTCGTACACGCCGCGACGGTTGTCGGGCACGATCGAGCGGATCGTGTCGTGCGCCGGCGAGACGCGCCCTTCGGTCTCGGACACCAGGAAGTACGACAGGTAGCGGCGCGCCAGTGCCGCGCCTTCGGCGTCGGTGTCGATGAGCAGGTCGATGCCGCCCGCCGTCTCGTGCATCTCGGACGGGGCCAGCTCCTCGGGGGTGAGCGACATGCCGAGCGCGGCCTCCACCAACGGCGGGCCGCCCATGCCGATGGCCGAGCCGCGTGTGGCGAACACGACGTCGGAGAAGCCGGCGATCGACGCGTTGCCGGCGAACGAGCGGCCCGACACGACGGCGACCGTGGGCACCCAGCCCGACAGCATGGCCATGCCGTCGAACGTGCCGAAGTCGAGCGGCATGCCCGCCGTCCCCCACCCCTTGCCGTGAAGGCCCTGGGCCCGGGCGCCGCCGCCGGCGGCGAAGCACACGAACGGGTAGCGGTGCCGGTACGCCAGGTCGACGATGCGGTCGAACTTGGCGTGGTTGATCGGCGTCTGCGTGCCGCCCCACACCGTGTAGTCGTACGACGAGATGGCGATCGGGGTGCCGTCGAGTGTGGCGAGGCCGGCCACCAGCCCGCCGGCGGCCTCGTCGTCGGGGCCGGCGAGCACGCCGGTCTCGACGAACGAGCCCTCGTCGATCACGGCGGCGATGCGCTCGCGCGCGGTGAGCCGACCCCGCTCGTGGACCTTGGCCACGGCCTCGGGCCGTGCCTCGTCGTAGGCGCGCCGGCGCGCCTCGTGCAGTTCGTCGATGGCGGCCTGATCCACGATGCCCCCCAGCGTGCCGTGTCGACGGCGACCTTAGGGTCGACGGAGGTGCGCGGCTACATTCGCCCGAGGGGACGACAGGGGGCTCTGTGGTGGATCAGGCGTCGACCGGCGCGTCGTCCGCGGCGTTGTCGGGCATCACCGTGCTCGAGCTCACGAACGGGTTGGCCGGCGGCTACTGCGGCCGCCTGCTCGCCATGCTCGGCGCGCAGGTCGTGAAGGTCGAGTCGCACCACCGGCCCGACGTGGCCCGCACGGCCGGGCCATTCCGCGGCGACGTGCCCGACCCCGAGCGGTCGGGGCTGCACCGCTTCCTCCACGCCCAGAAGCGCTCCGTGGCGCTGCACGTGGGCGACGAGCGCGGCCTCGCACTGCTGGGCCGCCTGGCGGAGCGCGCCGACGTGGTGCTCGACGACGGCGCGCTCGGCGCCCCGCCGACGGTGGCCGACCGCTACCGCTCGCTCCTGGCCCGCAACGAGCGGCTGATCGTCAACGCGTTCTCGCCGTTCGGTCTGGAGGGCCCCAAGGCGGGTTGGGTGTCGACGGAACTCGTCGACCTGGCCGCCGGCGGCTGGCTGCAGTGCGCGTCACCCGGCCTGCCGCCACTGATGCCAGGCACGCCGTGCGCGCACCACGCCGCCGGCACGTTCGGCGCGGTCGGGGTGTTGCTGGCGCTGAGGGCGCGCCGGCTGACCGGCCGGGGCCAACTGGTGGAGACCCGCATGAACGAAGCGCTGCTGTCGATGCTCACGTGTCCTACGACGCTCTACGCCATGACGGGCGTCGACGGGTACCGCGCCGGCGACGGCTACCCGTACGCCATCTATCGCTGCGCCGACGGCCACCTCGGCGTCAGCATCCTCACCCAGGCCCACTACACGGGCTTGTGCGACCTGATGGGCCGACCGGAGCTGAAGGACGACCCGGTGCTGGGCGATGGCACGCAGCGGGCAACGCCAGCGGTCGCCGCGCAGCTCCACGGGCTGATCACCGAGTGGATCGCCGACCAGCCGGCGCAGGCGACGTTCGAGCGCGGCCAGGCGATGCGGGTCCCGGTGGCCATCGTGCCGTCGCCGACCGAGGTGCTGGCGTCGGCCCAGTACGCGGCGCGTGGGTTCTGGATCGACGTCGAGGACCCGGCGCTCGGCCCGCTGCGGTTGCCGGGGCTGCCGTTCCGTTCCGCCCGCGGCCTGTTCGCGCCGTTCGCGCCGGCGCCCGCCTTCGACGCCGACGCCGGCGCGGTGCTGGCGTCGATCGGCATGTCGGCCGACGAGCGGGCGACGCTGGCCGCCGACGGGGTGCTGGCATGACCCGGCCGCTCGACGGGCTGCGCGTCCTCGACCTGACTGCGTGGCAGGCCGGTCCCGCCCTCACGATGGTGCTCGCCGACTTCGGCGCCGATGTCATCAAGATCGAGGCGCCCACGCGGCTCGACGGCTGGCGTGGCGCCGCGGGGATGGACCGCGACCTGGCCTACGAGAAGCATCCACTGTGGTTGACGATGAACCGCAACAAGCGCGGCCTCTCGCTCGACC